>NZ_JAIHAO010000036.1:0-37069 GCF_020054765.1 Caloramator sp.
ATCAGGACGATGGCATCGCGAGGGTAGGACTTTTCAAACAAAGAAAAGCTTAGAATTGATTAGCGAAATGAACGAATGCCCAAGAAATCCTTCATAGGGTTAATCAATATATAACTTTTTCAACAGCCTGAAAAGGTGCCCAGCACCTTTTGTTTATCTATTTGATTGCTTTAAATATTCTTCACTAAATTCTTCATCAATCATCTCAAATAATTTTAATTTATTTTCATAATCATCTTCACTGCCATCAGCTCTAAAAAATCTATTGTTTTCAAATATATCCTCTTCATCTTCAAAATAGCTAATTGGCACCCAAACAATCATACAAGGACACATTATATTCACCTCTATTTATAGTTCTCACAGTAGATTTCAAAGAAAGCCCTCTTAAAGGCACATAGTGGGCACACTTCAGGTGCTTCAGTTCCTTCGTGAACATATCCACAATTCAAACACTGCCATTTAACAGGAGTATCTCTCTTGAACATCTTACCAGCTTTTAGATTTTCAAGTATCTTCAAAAATCTAATCTTGTGATATTCTTCTGTTTCTGCAAGCTCTTTATAAAAGTCTGCTATTTCTATAAAACCTTCTTCACGAGCAACCTTCTCAAACTCTTTGTAAAGTTTTTCTGCTTCAAAAGCTTCATTCATAGCACAATCTAAAAGATTTTCAGCAGTAGTTTTATTTTCCTTTAAGAAATCATTATATACTCTTCTGGCGTGTGCCTTTTCGTTGTCTGATGTTATTTCAAATATTTTTGCTATAAACTCAAAACCTTCTTTTCTTGCTTTTTCTGCATAAAATGTGTACTTATTTCTTGCTCTTGATTCTCCTGCAAATGTTTTTAATAGATTTTTTTCAGTTTTACTTCCCTTAAGATTCATTAGAATCCTCCTAAAATTTTATACTCACAGTTATATAATATGTATTATGTTTAAATAATTTTACAAAAAAATAGGGTATTAAACCCTATTTAAAACTTCTTAATTTGTAGTTTACTAACCATTAAGTAAGCAAAAATAATAAATATAACAGTTGATATATAGCTATGAGGCTTATATACTTCAATTAGATTATCAAGTGCAACTACTGCACCTGCAACAGTTATAGGTACACCAGTAAATACATTATTGAACTTTGTTACATTAAACCTTGCAAGCCTAAAAGCACCAGCTATAGGAAATAAAAGTGTTATTATATAACCTATAAGTCCAAAATTAATTAAATATAATTGCCAACTTAATATTGCTGGTGCAGCACCAAAGGAAACAAGGTCTGCTAATGAATCAAGTTCCTTTCCAAGTTCACTTGAAACCCCTATTCTTCTTGCTATCCTACCATCATATCTATCAAGTAGAGCTGCAGACATAATTAAAATTGCTGCCAACTTAAGATTATTGTTAAAGGTAGCCATAATAGATACCATACCAAGAGATAGGTTAGCAAAGGTAAATAAATTAGGAATAAAATCTTTTTTCAAAACAATCACCCCAAATAAATAAAATATTTAAGTTACATTGAAGTAAATTATAAAATGATTTAAAATATTAATGTAACTGTTTTTAGAAATTATATCTGATGTACTAAATATATATTATAAACAAAAACAATTTTTTTACAATAATATGGAGCAATTTTGGGGTGGTATATTTGACAAAAAAATCACTATTAAAGTATATAGTTGTTCTAATAGGACTAATAATCATAATATACATACTTAAAATTAGTAAATTTCATTTTTGCTTTGGTAGAGTTAACATAAGAAGTTTAAAGAGGTTTATAGAGGGCTATGGAAAATATTCAATATTTGTGCTTTTGATTATTTATGCAGTTAAACCCTTTGTTATGCTATTTCCAACGTGGGTACTTGGTGTCATATCTGGAATATTATATGGATGGAGTTATGGATATATTATTTCCCTTATTGGATGTTTTATATCAGCAACTGTAGGTTACTATTTATCAAGATTTTTAGGTAAGGATTTTGTCCATAAAATTACAAAGGGAAAATTAAATAAATTTGATAAAGTATTAGAGAAGGATGGTTTTAAAATTTTATTTTTAATGAGACTTCCTGTAATTTTTCCATACGATGCCTTAAGTTTAGCTTGTGGGCTTACTTCTATAAGATATAGAGACTTTATATTAGCAAGTGTACTTGGTGTTATGCCTGAGATGTTTGCATATAACTATTTTGGTAATTCCTTTAATACAAGGCATTATAGGAGTCTATTTATTCCTATAACTATAATAATAATTCTGTTGGTAGTTTCTTATATAATAAAGGATATGAAGGAGTTAGAGTAAAAAAACACCTTCTGGAAATACTAAAGATGGAGGTGTTTTTAATGAAAGTAAAGGATATAATGACGAGGGAAGTTATTACAGTAACTCCTAATACACCTGTAACAGAAGTTGCGAATTTAATGAAAAATTACAACATAGGTTCAGTTCCAGTTTGTGAAGGTAATAGAGTGATAGGAATAATTACAGATAGGGACATAGTTTTAAGAGATGTTGCTTATGGGAAAAATCCGAGTGAAGTATTAGCAAGGGATGTTATGACAGTTGGTCTTACAACAATAAATTCAGATAAGGATATTCACGATGCTGCAAGGCTTATGGCAGAAAAGCAAATAAGAAGGCTTCCTGTTGTTGAAGATGGAAGGCTTGTTGGTATGTTGGCACTTGGAGATATAGCTGTTACAAACAGGCTTCACGATGATGCAGGTGAAGCATTAAGCGATATTTCTAAACCAAATGACATAATGTTCTAATCCCTGCAGTTGCAGGGATTAGATATTTTAAGTAGTATATAATCTGGGGGGCGATAATATGAAAAAGGCAAGACTTATTTATAATCCATATTCTGGTGATAGATCCTTTAGAAATAGATTAGATGCTGTAATTGATAGACTTCAATTAGCAGGATATGAAGTAACTCCATATAGAACAATGTCAATAGAAGATATATACACAAGTATGAAGAGAGCAAAGGATTATGATGTAATACTTGTTTCAGGTGGAGATGGAACAATAAACCACGTAATAAATGCAATGATTTTGAATGACATTAATGTTCCTCTTGGAATATTCCCCTATGGAACAGCAAATGATTTTGCATCACACTTAGGAATACCAAGAAAAATAACAGAAGCCTGTGACATAATCTCAAGGGGTAAGCTTAGTGAATTTGATTTAGGAAAGATAAATGATAGATATTTTATAAACGTTGCAGCTGGAGGTCTTTTAACTGATGTTTCACAAAAAATAGATATAAATATGAAGAATACTCTTGGAAAAGTGGCATACTATTTAAAGGGAATAGAACAGCTTCCAAACTTTAGAGCTATACCAATAAAAATAAGCTGTAATGGAAAAACCATAGAGGAAAATATATACTTATTTGTTATATTAAATGGTTCCAGTGCAGGAGGATTTAAACTTGCACCAGACTCAACTGCAAACGATGAAACACTTAATTTAATTGCAATAAAGCAGTGTAACCTTGTAGAACTCTTTAATTTGTTCTTAAAAATGTTGAAGGGAGAACATCTTGAGAGTAGCAATGTAATATACTTAAAAAGCAGTGAATTTAAAATAGAATGCGATGAAAACATAGAGACAGATATAGATGGAGAGGTAGGACCACAGTTTCCACTTAACGTAAGGATATCATCTAAGAAGATAAAAATATTTACACCTTAAGGTTATAAATAAAACAGTTCAATAATATTAATTAAATAGTAGCAATATAAAAGAGGTAAAAGGTGAAAACTCTATTTTCATTAATTTTCATATGCTGTGTTTTATGCTTATTTAATTTTTATATTCTACTAAAGAAAAAACAAAAGTATAGTGTTTTTTTAGCCTTGTTATTTTTTATATCTTCTTTTAGGTATATATTAATTTATCTGTTTCTAAACGTTAAAAAATTAAATTATTTATTTAATCTTGGTAAACTTACTCTGATGCCAGTGGTACTTTTTACCATAGGACTTTACTGCATATATATTTTAAATAGGAAATCAGAAATCGGACTAATAGATAAGTTGCTTATGGTAGTATTTTTAATATTAGAAGTATATATAATCTACATTGTACCAAATAATTTTATAAAGTATTATGGTGGATTTAAGTTCGTATGCACCAATGAATATAGAGATTATTTGATTCTTTTAGTAGCATTTTTTGCATTATTATTTATTTTTATTGCTTCAAATTATTTCAGAGTAATTAATTCAGTTTATTTTAAAGTTTTAAATCTTCTCTATATCATTGGTTATTTAATCTTTTTAATTCAGGCTATTTCTATTTATGTGGGAATGGAATTTAAGACAATGACACTAATTCCAGAGGTTATTTTATTAATTGCAGCATTTTTAGATATAAGTTCAACTTGATTAAAAAGGATGTTGCTCACTACTGTAAGTGGGTAACATCCTTTTTATATATATCATAATTGAATTATGAAAAAAGTTCTAATAAGGGCTCAAATAAAGAAAAGCTTAGAATTGCTTAGCGAAATGAACGAATGCCTAAGAAATCCTTCATGGTGCTAATCAACATATAACTTTTCAACAGCCTGAAAGCCCTAATAAGGGCTTATTTTATTTGGTTAAAAAGAATTAATGTTAATGTAATCATTATTAGGGATAAATATTTTTGCTTATTTAACTGACCTTCTATATAGCTTTATTCTGTTTCTTACCAATAAATAAAGTAATGATATTATAACAGTTATTCCAACGATTAGCCTATAATATTCCTTTATAGAAGCCTTAATTATTTCCATATTATCTCCTGTTAGGGCACCTGCTGAAAATAGCATTGTATTATGCAAAATATTGGCCAATAAAATAGATATAGTAGCAGGTATTAGTGGAAGTTTTAAAATACCTGCTGCTATAAATGTAAGAGAACCAAGGCCTGGAATAAACTTATTTATTAAAATAAAAAATACTCCATATTTTTTAAACAGTTCCTCTAATTTGTGTATCTTATCAAGATTAAAAAACTTAATAATAAATCTATTATTTAATACAATATCTAATTTTACATAGCTTAGGTAATAAAGAAACATACTGCTTAAGAAGGAACCAGATATAGTAGAAAGAAGCATTAAGTATTTGTTAAATCCCATCCTATAGGTCAAATACCCTTGAAAAATAGTTATAGTGTCTCCTGGATATGGAGGAAAGAGTATTTGTAAACAGGAATTTAAAAAGAAGAAAAAATATGTTCCAATTAAGCTTTTATCGACGATTGATTTAACTATAATAAGAACCTGTCTTTCCATTTATCATCTACCCTTTTTCACCTTAGATTTTTTAGGTGGTATTAAGCATTTTTTGCCATATCCAATTAAATCCTCTCTTCCTGCTTTAATTAAAGCCTTATATACTAAATCATAATTTTTAGGATCCCTAAATTGTAATAGAGCCCTTTGCATTTCCTTTTCTTCTTTAGATTTAGGTACATAAACCTTTTCTCCAGTTAGAGGGTTCATCTCAGTATAATACATAGCTGTTGATAGACTGCCGGGTGTTGGATAAAAATCCTGTACCTGCTCAGGATTGTATCCCATATCTCTAATATATTCAGCAAGTTCTATAGCACTTTTAAGTGTACTTCCTGGATGGCTTGACATAAGATAAGGTACTAAAAACTGGTTTAGTTTAAATTTTTTATTTTTCTCAAAATATTTTTTTACAAATGTATCATATACTTTTCTATTTGGTTTTCCCATAAGGCTTAATACTTCATTGCAAATATGTTCAGGTGCAACTTTAAGTTGCCCACTTATATGGTGTTTTATAAGCTCATCAAAAAATGCTTCGTTTTTATCCAGCATAAGATAATCATATCTTATTCCCGAACGTATGAATACCTTTTTTACACCCTTAATTTTTCTAATTTTTCTGAGCATATTCAAATATTCAGAGTGGTCCACCTCTAAATTTTTGCAGGGAGTTGGAAAAAGGCACTGCCTATTTTTACATACACCCTGTTCAATTTGTTTTTTACAGGATGGTTTTCTAAAATTAGCAGTAGGTCCTCCTACATCGTGGATATAACCTTTAAAATTAGGAAGCTTTGTTAATGCTTCGGCTTCCTTTAATATCGATTCTTCACTCCTTGGTTGTATTACTCTTCCTTGATGAAAATTTAATGCACAGAAGGAACATCCACCAAAACATCCCCTATGGGAGGTTATGCTAAATTCAACCTCTTTTAATGCAGGAATACCACCTTGTTGTTTATATATTGGATGGTAGGTTCTATTGTATGGAAGAGAATAAACAAAATCCATCTCATCCTTAGATAGTGGATAGGAGGGTGGATTTTGAACAATATATTTGTTGTCGTGCCTTTGAACTAATGTTCTTCCCCTTATGGCATCCTGTTCTTCATACTGTATTTTAAAGGCCTTTGCATATTCTTTTTTATTAGTAGATACTGCCTCAAAGCTTGGAAGTTCAATATATTCTTTTAAATGGCTTATATCAGAAGTTGAATAACAGGTTCCACGTATATCTTTAATGTCCTTAATATTTTTGCCAAATTGAATCAGGTTAAGTATTTCCATAAGAGGTTTTTCTCCCATACCATATATAAGTAGGTCGGCACTACTGTCTATTAGTATTGAATTTCTAACCTTATCATCCCAATAGTCGTAGTGGGCAAATCGTCTAAGACTTGCTTCAATTCCACCTATTATTATTGGAACATCCTTATAGGCTTCCCTTAGCCTATTACAGTAAACAATTACTGCTCTATCAGGTCTGTATCCTGCTTTTCCACCGGGTGAATATGCATCGTCATTTCTTCTTTTTTTGTGGGCTGTATAGTGGTTTACCATTGAATCTATGTTTCCTGATGATACAAGAAAAGCGATTTTAGGTTTTCCAAGCCTCATAAAATCATCTTTACTTTTCCAATTTGGTTGAGGTATTATACCAACTGTAAAACCATAGTGTTCTATAAGTCTTGTAATTATAGCGTGGCCAAAGGAAGGATGGTCAACGTATGCGTCGCCTGAGATATATATGAAATCAAGTTGTTCAATATTTCGTTTTTTCATATCTTCTCTGCTTATGGGTAGAAAATCTGCCATATAATCACCTCTTTTTGTATTGTTTTAGTATTATAACACAAAAATAATAATATAAAAAGAAAATAGGTATTTAAATAAAAATGTGATAAAATGTTAAGAGAAGTTAAAAGGGGTGATATTTTGAAGAAAATAACGATTGTATTGTCTATATTTTTAGTATTTATGTTTGTATATTATATATATGACGTAGATATTAAGGAAGAAAGCTATAATATAATAGAAAATATAAAGTGGTGTCCAGATAATAAAAAGGTAGCACTTAAATATGAGAATGAGTATAAAATAGTCGATTTGAATGGAAATATACAGTACATAGTAGAAGAGAGCGGCATAAGATATAAAAATTATAATTGGATTTTAAAAAATGGCAAATGGATTTTTTCAGAGTTTAAGGTAGATGAAGTACCTAAAAATTTAAAGCTTACTAAAGACAAGATACAGGGAAAAGTATATGATCCAATATATAATATATCAGGAAATATTATAATAACTAAAACAATATCAAACTCAATATTATATCTTATTGCAGTAGATAAAAATACAGGTGAGTATAATACTATATTTAATTTAGAAGATGCACAGAAGATAGATGTTAATTATATAGATGAATATAGTGCTGTAGTAAAGGTTACAGAAAATAATAGGGATAGACTTTATTTAATAAATATCGAAAAGGACTATAATATTTATAATTTAACAGAGTTTAAAAACTTAGAGTTAGCACTAAATACCTTAAATTTAAAAGATAATGCTTTATCTATAATTACAAACTATAAATACAATGATATATACATAAATTATTTGGATATAAAAAAATTAAAGCTTGTTTATAATGATTTAAACACTAAGGATTATTATTATATTGATTATAAAGGTAGGTTTAAAATAGAACTTTCAGATATATATTCGGTGGCAGTAGATGATGAATATATTTATACAGCTTGTAGAACGGGAGATACTTTTAAAATTTTTCAGATTGATGTAAAAAATAATGTATATAGCAACATATATAAAAGCAACAATCTAATTGAAGACATTAGGTTGGTAAATGGCGAACTATATTTTACAGAGCTTAATGTTGTAAATAATATTAGTGCCTATAAACTTTTTAAATATTCAAATGGACAGTTAAAACAGATATGTGAAAATAATAGATAGAAGTTTTAACTATGATATTTGGCAAAACCAACATATCATAGTTTTTTATTTTTAAAATTTAGGAGTTTTTGTAATAATTTATATCGTTTCTTGGAAATAATAAGATAATGAAGGAGGGGATGAACGTTGAAGAAAGCATTTTTAGCTGTATGGGTAGCATTTATGATGTATTTTGCATATTTTATTACAACAAGCGTTATTAATGCCCAAACCTATTCCTATGGTTCAAGAGGAGATGTAGTTAAAGAAATACAAACCAGACTAAAAAGGTGGGGCTATTATAATGGAGCAATAGACGGAATATATGGATACCAAACCTATACAGCAGTTAAAAACTTTCAAAGAAAAAATGGCCTAAGTCCTGATGGAGTTGTAGGACCTAAAACATTAGCGGCACTTGGAATAAATGTTTCGAAAAACAAAACTCAAAGTACATCGGTGGCAGGTTCTCAAAATTTAGACCTTCTTACAAGAGTTATAAATGGTGAGGCAAGAGGAGAGCCCTATATAGGCCAGGTAGCAGTTGGAGGAGTTGTTCTAAATAGAGTTAGGGATCCAAGATTCCCTTCCACAATACCAGGGGTAGTCTATCAGCCCGGTGCATTTACAGCCGTTGTAGATGGTCAAATAAATGCAGGAATTGTTGATAGTTCTAAAAAGGCAGCAATTGATGCATTAAATGGGTGGGATCCATCAGGTGGAGCTATATACTATTACAACCCCGCAAAGACAACCAATAAGTGGATATTATCAAGACCTGTTATAAAGGTTATTGGAAAGCATATATTTTGTAAATAAAAATACATAAAAAAATTTAAAAATATTTATTGATTTTTTTAAAAAAGTTGCATATAATATAAATAAGAATTCCGAGTAAATTAATAGGAATTAAACACGGTGAAAAGGGAAAGTAAATTATATAAAGCTTTACAGAGAGGAACTCCTTGGCTGAGAGAGTTCTAAGCAGAGTATAATTGAAGTGCCCCTTGGAGTGTTAAGCCGAAAATATAAGTAGGCTGCTACGGGAGCTCCCGTTATAGAGATAGGGTATGTTAGTACCTGAAGATGAGATAGGCTTTTTTAGCCTAAGCAGAGTGGAACCGCGGAAGTAAACCTTCTGCCTCTGTATATACAGGGGTAGAAGGTTTTTTAATTTGTAAAAAATTTAATTAAGAGGTGTTATGCATCAAAAATTTTAGTTTTTTAGGAGGGGTTAAGATGATTTTTAATAATATCTTTGAAACAATAGGAAGAACACCGTTAGTTAAGCTAAACAATATGGTTGATGAAAATAGTGCTGAGGTTTATGTAAAGGTAGAGTTTTTCAACCCAGGGGGTAGCGTGAAGGACAGAATAGCTCTATCTATGATTGAAGAGGCTGAAAAACAAGGTCTAATAAAGAAGGGAGATACTATAATAGAACCTACAAGTGGGAATACAGGTATAGGCCTTGCAATGGTTTCAGCAGCAAAGGGATATAAATTAATTTTAGTTATGCCTGAGACAATGAGTATAGAAAGAAGAAAGATACTAAAGGCATATGGTGCATATATTATTCTAACCGAAGGTTCAAAGGGAATGAAGGGAGCAGTAGAAAAGGCAAATGAGCTTGCAAAGGAAAAAGGATACTTTATGCCTATGCAGTTTGAAAACATATATAATCCAATAGCACATATGAAGACAACTGCTTTAGAGATTATAGACGATATGAAGGGAAAAATTGATATGTTTGTGGCAGGGGTAGGCACAGGAGGAACAATAACTGGAGTTGGAGAAGTTTTAAAGGAAAGAATAGAAAATGTGAAGATTGTAGCAGTAGAACCAAAGGACTCGCCAGTATTATCTGGAGGCAACCCAGGCCCACACAAAATACAAGGTATTGGGGCAGGATTTATTCCTAAGGTTTTAAAAAGAGAAGTTATAGATGATATAGTTACTGTTTCAAATGAGAATGCAATGAAATATGCAAGGGAGATTGCTAAAAAAGAGGGTATATTGGTTGGAATATCATCAGGGGCAGCATTATATGCAGCACTTCTTAAGGCCAGGGAACTTGGAAGAGGGAAAAAAATAGTTGTTCTTCTTCCTGATACTGGAGAGAGATATTTATCAACAGAACTTTTTAATGAGGAGTGATTGTTATGTTTAGAACATTATATAGAGAGGCAAAAAATATAATGGAGAAGGACCCAGCAGCAAAGAATATGCTGGAGGTAATACTTTGCTATCCAGGCCTTTATGCAGTTCTTTTCTATAGATTGTCCCATAAACTTTATAAAATAAGGATGTTTGTACTTGCAAGAGTTATATCACAAATAGCAAGAAACCTTACAGGTATAGAAATACATCCAGGGGCTAAAATAGGGAAAGGACTTTTTATTGACCACGGTATGGGAGTGGTTATTGGAGAGACAGCAGAGGTTGGAGATAATGTAACAATATACCACGGTGTAACCCTTGGGGGTACAGGAAAGGATAAGGGAAAAAGACATCCAACAATAGGTAACAACGTAGTGATAGGAGCTGGAGCTAAGGTATTAGGCCCAATTACTGTTGGGGACAATGTAAAGATTGGAGCTAATGCAGTTGTTTTAAAGAACGTTCCACCAAATGTTACAGTAGTTGGAATCCCTGCAAAAATAGTAAGAAGTAAAGAAGAAAATATAGTATATTTAGAGGACTATGTTATATAAAAGTCCCCGCAAGGGGACTTTTTATATTGTATTCACCACTACATCCACAATTTCTGCTCTACCATCCTTCTCAATTAAACTTATTACTGAATTAATTTGAGTATCAACTATCCTTCTATCATTAGATACCGTAGCAATACCAATTTGAGCAAGCTGCCATTTATCATTTAGGTCAACCTCGGCACAGGATACATTAAGGGTTGTTCGTATTTTAGTTATTAGACTTTTTATTATCTGCCTCTTTTCTTTAAGTGAAGTTGGAGAGTAGAGCATTAGGGTTATTGATGCATATCCTATAATCATATTAATTCTCCTTTATTCAACTAATAGAAAATTAAGTATAGCACTAACAATTGATATTATAATAGATGCAACTATTGCAGAACCAAAATTAGATATATAAAAGCCCTGTGTAACTGATGCGGCAATAGAAAGCATCAATCCGTTTATCACGAATGTAAAAAGCCCAAGAGTCATCAAATTAATAGGCAGTGAGAAAAGTAGAAAAATAGGTCTAATTAGTGCATTTACAATACCAAGTATTGCTGCAGCAACAACAGCAGCTAAAAAACCTCTAATCTCTACTCCCTTTACAATTGAAGCTGTAATGTATATAGATGCAGCATTTAGGATTATTTTAGTTAAAATTCCCTTTTTCATTTCTTCACCTCCAATTTTTTAATTGCATTTTTTATGTATTTTTCAAGATATTCATTTTTATTTAACCTTTTTAATATATCTAAATATTCCTTTTTTCCTGAGTTTCCCATTGCTATTATTAAGTTTCTTTGAAGTACCTTTTTTCCTCTCCACCCAGCAGAGGTAGTTTTAAAGGTTTTGTTAAACTTGCTATTAGATATATTTAAAAAATTATCTTCATTAATATTAATATTCCAGTCATCAGGTAAAAAGTCTTCAATATTTGAAATTTGTGCTTTATGATTAAAGGGACAAACATCCTGACAGGTATCGCATCCATAAACTCTTAGTCCTAATTTTGTTTGTTCCTGTTCTGACAAATCATCCTTTTTTTGGGTAATGTATGATAAACATTTATTTGCATCAATAAAATAATCTTCCTTAATTGCACCAACAGGACAGGCTTTCAGGCACCTATCACAGCTACCACATAGTGAAGACATAGGAGTTGAAGGTTCAATATATATATTGGTTAAAATTTCTCCTAAAAATACATAGGAGCCGTATTTTTCAGTTATCAAGGTTGAGTTTTTACCATAGAATCCTATACCGCACATATATGCAATTTCTCTATCGTGCATAGGACTTGTATCAACAAAAGAAATAGTTTTAGCGTTGTAATTATTTTGTAAGAAGTCTTCAATAAGTTTTAATTTATTTTTTACTACAATGTGATAATCTTTTCCTAAGGAAGATTTTGAAAAATAGGGCTTAGATTTATTTGTTTCGATAGTTTTATAGGGGAGTGCTATAGAAATAAAGGTTTTGGCATCCTCCATATATTCTTTTACATTAATTCTTTCTTTAATTTCAGTTGTTTGAAATTCACAGTTATAATTTTTATTGTAGCTGTAGTTCAATCTTTGTATAAAATTATCTGTATATTCAGCCCTGCAAAAGCCAATATATTCAATTCCAATAGATTTAGAAAATTCGATTATTTGATTTTTTATAGACAAATTATACACCATCCTTGAAAGTGTTTGTTGAAAAAAATAACTGTTATGTTAAAATATTTTTAACATAAAATTATTTTAGGTGATTATTATGGAAAAAACAAGAGTAATTAAGATACTAAATATTTTAGAGAATTTATATGGACATTTAGGTTGTGCACTAAATTTTACAACTCCCTTTGAACTGCTTGTGGCAACTATGCTCTCGGCCCAAACTACAGATATTACTGTAAATAAGGCAACTGAAGTTCTTTTTAAAAAGTATAATAAACCTCAGGATTTTGCAAATATACCACAAAGTGAGCTTGAAGAATACATAAGAACCTGTGGATTTTATAAAAACAAGGCAAAGAACATTATAGCTGCAAGCAAAATGATAATTGAAAGATATAATGGAGAAGTGCCTGACTCATTGGAGGAACTCATTAAACTTCCAGGTGTTGGTAGAAAAACTGCAAATGTCGTATTATCCAATGCCTTTGGTAAGGATGCAATCGCAGTGGATACCCACGTCTTTAGGGTTTCAAATAGAATAGGGCTTGCTAAATCAGAGGATGTGCTTGAAACCGAAGAACATCTTATGAAAAATATACCAAAGGAAATGTGGTCAGGTGCTCATCATCTTCTTATTTGGCACGGTAGAAATATTTGTACTGCAAGAAATCCAAAGTGCTTAAATTGTCCAATAAATGAACTTTGCGATTTTTATAATAACAATCATCAGCTAAGTATAAAGGGGGAAAATTAGGTGAAAAAGGGATTAAGAGATGGACTTATAATATTTTTTTCTTTAACAATTCTTTTTATTGTGTCGTCAGTAATATTTCTGTTAAACAGCACAAATAAAGCATCAAACAAAATATTTGAAGGAATCTATATTAATAATGAATATGTAGGTGGTATGACTAAAGAGGAAGCAAATAAATTGATTAATGAAAAGTTCAATGGTAAAATGCAAAACAGAAAAATAGATATATTTTATGGTGATAGGAAATATTCAATAGATTTTAAGAAATTAAAGGCACATTATGATGTTGAAAAGGCTGTTGAAGAGGCCTATTCTTATGGTAAAACAGGAAATATTATAGAAAAAACAATACAAAGGTATAATTTGAAAAGAAATCCCTACAACATACCACTAAATTTTATGTCAGATACTACAATATTAGAAGGAGAAGTTAAAAAGATTGCAAAGGACATAAATAAAGAACCAATAGATGCAAAAATAAAAAGAATTTCAGGTAAATTTGTTATAACTCCTGAAAAATCAGGAATTGCTGTAGATGAACCAAAGCTAATAGAGCTTATAAAAAATGAAATAAAGCCAGAGGGTGAAATAGAAAAAATAGAAGTTCCAACAAAAGTAGTTGAAGCCAAAATAAAGGCAGAGGCATTGTCAAATATAACAACAAAGATTTCATCCTTTACAACATCCTTTAAGCCTTCAGACGTAAATAGAACAGAAAATATTAGGATTGCTGCAAGGTATTTAACAGGAACTGTTGTAATGCCTGGAGATGTATTTTCTATGTTAAAGGTATTAGGGCCAAGAAACGAGAGTCAAGGCTATAAGGAGGCACCAGTTATAATAAATGGAAAATTAGAACCAGGACTTGCAGGTGGGATATGCCAAGTTTCAACAACTATGTATAATGCGGCCCTCCTTGGAAATTTTGAAATAGTAAAGAGAAGGCCCCACGGACTTGCTGTTTCCTATGTGGCACCAGGTAGAGATGCTACAATAGCAGGAGATTCCATAGATTTTCAATTTAAGAATAATTATAAAAATCCTATATACATAGAAGCAGTTATGGAAACATCAACAATAAGAATAAACATATATGGTGCAGATGAAAGAACAGGTCAGTATGTAGAGATAGTATCTGAAGTTTATCAAAGAACAGAACCTAAGGTTGAGTATATAAATGACCCAAACCTACCAGAGGGGCAAAAGGTAGTTGAAATTAAACCTATCGCTGGTATGAAAGTGAGAACCTATAGAAAGGTATATCAAAATGGAAAGTTAATAAAGACCGAAAAGCTTGGTGATGATACCTATAAAGTATTAAATGGTAAAATTAGAGTTGGAACCAAAAAGGTAATAGAGAATACACAAACTCAAAATGATACAATAAATGAACAGCCCATAAATTCAGAGGAAGTAGATAATGTTAATTAAAAAATTTCCATTTTGGTGCAGTGTACCAAAATGGAAATTAATTTAAATGTCTAAAGTAAAATATTTCATTTAATGTAAAATTGTATAGGAGGGTTACAATGGGTTATAGGGCAAAAATAAATGATATTATACAAAATGTTGGAGAGGTTATTGTGGGTAAGGAGGAGGTTGTTGAAAAGGTTTTAATATGCCTACTATCTGAAGGAAATGCTCTATTGGAGGATGTTCCAGGGGTAGGTAAAACTATGCTGATAAAAGCGTTAGCTAAATCATTAGGATGCGATTTTAGTAGAATACAGTTTACACCAGACCTTCTTCCATCGGATATTACTGGAGTTAACATACTAAATCCTAAAACAGGAGAATTTGAATTTAAATTTGGGCCAATAATGAGCAACATAATATTGGCGGATGAAATAAATAGAACGTCTCCTAAAACTCAATCGAGCCTACTTGAGGCAATGGAGGAGAAGCAGGTTACAGTTGATAATAAAACCTATAAACTACAGGAACCATTTATAGTTCTTGCAACTCAAAATCCAATAGAATATGAAGGTACCTTTCCACTTTTAGAGGCACAGCTTGACAGATTTATGATGAAGATTAATATTGGCTATCCTGATGAAGATGAAGAAATAATGATATTAAGAAGGTTTAAAAATAAAAACCCTCTATTTGAATTAAAAGAAGTTGTTAAAAGGGAAGAAATTTTAAAAATGCAGAGGGAAGTAAAAGAAGTTTATGTAGACGATAAAATTGAAAGATACATAGTATTTTTAGTATCAAGAACAAGAAATAGGGAAGAAATAATTATAGGGGCAAGTCCAAGAGCTTCTATTCATTTATTAAAGGCATCACAAGCAAAGGCATACATAAATGATAGAGATTATGTTACACCAGATGATGTAAAACAAGTTTTTATTGAGGTTATATCCCACAGGATAGCGATAAAACCAGAAATTAAACTGAGAGGTTATTCAGAGGTAAAAATACTTGAAGAAATACTAAGTGAAGTGAAAGTACCTGGAGCAAAGCTATATGTTTAAAATAAATAAATCCTCAATAGTAATTTTAGTTATTTCTGTCTGGTTAGTCGCTACCATAGGGAGTGAAGTTTTTTATAGAATATTTTATTTAATATTTTTTAGTCTATTTTTTTCAATAATTTGGTGTATTTTAAGCAAGAGGAATATTATTGCAAATCAAGAGGTGGATATAATCTACTGTACTACAGATGAAGAAATCAATTTACAGACAGTTGTGGAAAACAAATCTGTTTTACCAATACCCTTTGTTGAGGTTGATAAAATATTTATTTTAGAAAATAATTTTAAAAAAGAATATTTTTCCTTGATGCCTTTTGAAAAGGTTATTATGGACAATAAAATAAATTTTAAATACAGAGGTATATATAGCTTAGGCCCTATAGAGATTAAATTATGGGATGTATTTGGAATAATCTGTTTTGAAAAAAGCGTTGATATAGGGAAAAGTATATATGTTTACCCTAAAATCCATTATATTGATAATTTAAATCTACCAAATTTTAGACCTCTTGGAACCCATAAGGCTAAAAGTTCAACTAATGAGGATTACACGAGTATAAGGAATATAAGAGGATATGTTGTAGGGGATAATTTAAAAAGAGTACATTGGAAACTATCCGCAAAGCGTGGAGAACTTCAGATAAAGGAATACGATATATCAGGAACAAATTCTGTAAATATTATACTTGATATGACAGAGGTTTATAAAAGTTTTGATTTAGAGGAAACTGCAGCGGAGGTCTGTATTTCTATTGTAGAGTATCTATTAAGGAATAGGGTAGAGACAATACTTTATATAGTTTCTAATAAACTCTATTCTTCAGATGGAAAAAATATAAATGATTTTAAAAAGTTAAGTGATTTAATTGCAACTGTTAGAGCAGAGGGTAGTATAGATGTTATTGATGTAGTAAAAGACAGAATAAAATTAAACAAAGACAGCACAATTTTATATATAACTGGTAGTATTTCAAGTGAAAAGCTGAATAGATTAAATAAAATAAAGGAATATATAAATAATTTCTATATAGTAAGCTGTGATGATACAGAGGAAAAACATAGCGATATAGTTTATATAGTAAATTCTATTGATATAAAGGGGGGATTTATGTATGAAAAATAAACCCCTTGAGTTTATATGGTACAATTTTATACAATCAATTCTTTTTATAATAATAATATTGAACCTCCAAGATTTATTTAAGGTGAAGATTTTTTCTAATTTATTGATTTTTATATATGTTTTTATTCTTGTCTGTCTGTTTATCTCAATTAAATATAGGATATTTAATTTAGCTATAATATTACTTTTTATACATCCTGCAATTAAAAATGGAGTTATTGACTTATATAAGGGTTTTGTTCCATTTGTTCAAAGTTTGATAGAAAATGGTGGGCTTATAGAAACCTATAATGGATATTTTATAGGCCTTGTAACAATATTATTTATTCCAAGCTATATAGTCGTTTACTATCTTATAAAAAACAAAAAAAGTTCAATATTTTTATTTGTTGTAGGCTTATTTGTCTTTTATGGCTTATATTATTATGATTTAGTTAATATCAATAGAGCAGTTATATATTTTACTGTTCTTTTAATGCTATATGGATACAATAATTTCAGTAAAAATACCAAAACAATAGACAATAATTTTAAATTCCAAAGAGGTTATTTTGTTAGGTGGTTAACGCTTATAATTATATTTATTATGGCAACAAACCTATTTATTAAATTGCTTCCCTTTAAAAATGAACCCTACATATATATAGATGAATTGGATTTTGAATCGGGTTCAATAGTAAATAGAGTTTTAAACTTTGAACAGAAGAGTTTTTCTCTATCAATGACTGGATATCAAAGGGATGATAAAAAATTAGGAGGACCTATAGAGGATGATAACTCAAAGGCATTTATTGTAAAGTCACCATCCACCTTAGGAGAAGTTCACTTAAGAGGTACAGTAAAGACAACCTATAATGGAAGTATGTGGACAAAAATAGATAATAATAAATTAGAGATAAAAAATATAGTTCCTGATGTTAATGGTTTAAAGGAAGTAAATATCTTTGAAGGAGATAAGCTAAAAAACATAAATCTTGAAATAATTCCGAACTATATAAACACAAAGACAATATTTACTCCACTTTATCTACAAAGCATAAAGATAAACTCAAATAGACAGCTTTCTATTGATGGAGAATGGGAAGTTTTAGCAGATAAAAATTTGTTTTCAAAGGACACCTATAATTTAATTTCTATTTATTATGATTATAATAATATAGAATATTTATTAAATAATAGTTTGAATAATAAATATGATATAAGACAGTTTTCTATCTACTTAAATGTTCCAAATTCAGTTCCTCAAAGAGTGTATAGCTTAACTGAAGAAATCATTAGACAACATAAAGATAAAAGCAATCTTGTAAAGGCAGCATTAATAGAAAGATATTTAAAATCTAACTTTCAGTATGATAAAAATGTTAGTATTGTACCCGATGATAGGGATTTTGTGGACTACTTTTTGTTTGATGAAAAAAGGGGATACTGTACCTATTATGCAAGTGCTATGGCAGTAATGTGTAGAATTGCAAAAATCCCTACAAGGTACGTAGAGGGCTTTACAGTCAATGTAACTAAGGGAGAAAATATTGTTTATAATAAAAATGCACACGCTTGGGTTGAGGTTTATACAGAGGAATTGGGTTGGATTACCTTTGATGCAACTCCAGGACACGTGAGTATTTCAGATTTTCTACCACAATCTCTCTTTTTAGTGGAAAATAAGAATGTAAAAGAAAAAGAGTATAAGGAAATTAAACCTATAGAGCAAAAGGATAAATCAAAAGAAAAGAAGGATGTTAAAGATAAAGAACAATGGAATGAGAAAGAAGCAACAAAAGAGAAAATAAATATCCCGATTTATGTATATGTTATAGCTATTTTAATTTTATTGTATCTATGTATCTATTTATTTGTATTCTTTAAAATAGATAGGCTAAGTAAAATATTAAATACTATTATATTTTATGGTAAGCTAAATGGCATAAAATATTCAAGTTATATGACATTGAGGGAATATATCGAAAAAATAGAAGGACAGCTTCAAATTGATTTAAGCAAGATAAAGGATATTCTTGATGCCTATTACTATGGAGGTAGGAAACTGAGTGAACACGATTTTAATCTTTTAAAGAGGAAACAAAAGCTAATTTCAAAAAAGACAAGGGAAAGGGGTAAAATTAAATATTATTTCAGAAAAACCATATATATTTTATCACAACCATTTTACTATATATTTGCATATATTAGAAAAAATGTAATATAATAATTTTAGAATTATATAACTTAAAAAGCGGGTGTGGCGAAACTGGCAGACGCACTGGATTCAGGTTCCAGCGTTTTATAACGTGCAGGTTCGAATCCTGTCACCCGCACCAAGAAAGTATTTATGCTATGAAAAGAAAACTTTTCATAGCATTTTTTATTCAACAATCTGGTAAAAATAAATTTTGTCAGATTTTTGATAAACCCAATAGTTAGCTAAAGTATGAAAAAGCCCCATGAAAGGATTTCAATAGGCTCTTTCATGAGCTTTAGCAATTCTTGCTTTTCGATTTTGAAAAAAGTCCGTAATTCGGCACAGGACGTGCCGAGCCGAGCGGCCATCAGGACGATGGCATCGCGAGGGTAGGACTTTTTCAAACAAAGAAAAGCTTAGACATAGGAGGACTATATGAGATTAAGAAAGAAGCCGTGGGCAAGACCTGAACTGGAGGCCTGCAGATTTGTAGTAACAAATCCATATCAATATAAAGGTAAATGGAAGGAATTTTTTAAAAATGATAATGAAATATATTTAGAGTTAGGTTGTGGACGTGGAAAATTCATCGCAGAAAATGCAGTAAAGACAAAGAACAAAAATTTTGTTGGGATAGATATAAAGGATGAAGTGCTTGTATATGCCAAAAGAAAAGTTGAGGAACTTTTTAATGAAAATAATAAAGAAATAGATAATGTTGCACTGATTCCAATGGAAATTGCCTTTATTGAAAACGTGTTTGATAAAGATGAGGTTTCAAGGATATATTTAAATTTTTCAACTCCTTGGCCTAAAAAAAGACATAATAAAAGAAGATTAACCTATGTAACTTTTCTTGAAAGATATAAAAAGTTTTTAAAGAATGGGAGCGAGATATGGTTTAAGACAGATCAAGAGGACTTTTTTAATGATTCAATTGAATACTTTAAAGAGGCAGGATTTGATATTGAATATTTAACCTATGATTTACATAATAGCGATTTTAAAGAAAACATTATGACAGAATACGAAACCAAATTTTCAAAAATGGGAATGAAAATAATGTTTTTAATAGCAAAATTGAAATAGGAGGATTACTATGTCTATTACAATAAAGAAGTTTATTGAGGATTTAAATTTAGAAGTATTAGTAGAGGGAAATGAGGATAGAGAGATAAACTGCAATGATATAATAAGACCAGGGCTACAGTTTGTGGGATATTATGATTATTTCGTAAATACAAGAATACAAATAGTAGGAAATGCTGAATGGCATTATCTAAATAATCTTGAACCTTCTGTGAGGAGAGAAAGGTTAGAAAAATATTTCCAATACGATCTACCCTGTGTAATATTTGCCAGAAATCTACAACCACATAGGGAGTTTATGGAACTTGCAAAGGAAAAGAAAATATGGGTTTTAAGAAGTACAAGAGTAACTACAAGACTTGTCAATAAGGTAATAAACTATTTAGATAGAGCACTTGCTAAAACAACTACGATGCATGGTGTTTTAGTGGATGTTTATGGGATAGGAATTTTGATTACAGGAGAAAGTGGTATAGGAAAAAGTGAGGCAGCACTTGAACTAATTAAAAGGGGACATATGCTTATAAGCGATGATGCTGTTGAAATTAAATTAGTAGATGGGGTTTTATATGGTAAAAGCCCCTACATAACTTCAGGGATGCTTGAGGTTAGAGGTCTTGGAATAATAAACATACAGTCTTTATATGGTTTAAGTTCGGTATTAGAAGAAAAGACTGTTGACTTAGTAATCCACTTAGAGAAGTGGAGAGATGAGGATGATTTTGATAGAATTGGTACTCCAGAATACATAAATATTTTAAATATACCAGTAAGAAGGCTAAGAATGCCGGTTAAACCAGGAAGAAATTTAGCAGTAATAATAGAGGCAGCAGCAGCTAATTTTAGATATGGAAGAATGATGTTGGAGGCACCAATAGATACTATAAATAGAAGAATAGATGATGTTATGAAGGGTAAGATAGAATAGTAAAATTGAGCAAGCTGATGAAAAAGTTATATATTGATTAGCCCCAAGAAGGATTTCTTGGGTATCCGTTCTACAGCCTAAGCAATTCTAAGCTTTTCTTTGTTTGAAAAAATCCTACCCTCGCGATGCCATCGTCCTGATGGCCGCTCGGCTCGGCACGTCCTGTGCCGAATTACGGACTTTTTCAAAGTCGAAAAGCTAAGATTTGCTAAAGCTTATGAAAGATCCTATTGAAATCCTTTCATGGGGCTTTTTCATACTTTAGCTAACAAGTAGGTTTGTCAACAATCTGATGAGGGTAATATATTCATTTTTATGTTTTATTAGAAGGAGTTTTTATTAAATTATAGAATATATTAAATAAAACCATTTAGCTTTAAGGGGGACGGCTAAATTGAAGAGGCTATTTGAAAGTCTACTTGCAGGCATTATTTTATTTAGTATATTAATTACCTTTTTTAGGTATGGACATAAGGTTTTAGAGAGAAAAAGTACATATATAGACTTAAAAGAAAATTGGCAGATCACATTTGACGGTATAAATTATATTACTCAGGATATACATTTAAAAAGTGTTTTAGGGGAAAAGGATAAACAAGATAAAATTGTTAAGTTTAGTAGGAGTTTTTATTTATCAGATGTCCTGAAAAATGAAAATTTAGTGTTATCAATAGGAGGCATACCTTTAGGACATAAGGTTTATATTAATGGCCATTTAATAGGAGAGTCTCCCTTTGATGATTTTATTTATAACGATTGGAATGCAAGATATAACTATTTTATACCCAAAGAGTTTATTAATTTAAACGGAGAAAATAAGATAGATATCTATATGAAATCTTCCTATGAATATGGATCGAGCCAAGAAATTTTTATAGGAAAAGCAAATGACTTAATAAAGAAGGATAAATTTATGAATAACTACTTTATGTCCATATATTTTTCATTGGCCCTAATAAATTTCATAGTTGCTGCATATTTTATAAATATGTATAGGTTAAATAAATTTAATAAAAAATATTTATATTTCTCTTTGACTTTAATTTGTACTGCTATATATTATTCAAATTATTTTGTATCAAGCAGTATATTTGGATATTTAGGATTTCAAAAAATAATTTTTTCAGCTCTCTATATATCGGTTCTATCATTTGTTTTCTTTTTAAGAAAGAATTATTGTATAGAGCAAAATGGGTTTATTAATTATTTAAGCATTATATACTTATCTTTAATAATTGTAATGATAATATTCTGTAATGACATTTATAAACTAACAATTTTTAGAAAAAAGCTTGAATTTATTGTTTTGCTTGCAATAGGTTATATAATTTACATTTCTATTTATGCTTATAGAAAATACATAAGAAATAAATTTATATATTTAACTGTATATTTAATTTCTATTTTGATGATAATACACGATGTACTCATTGATTTATCAATAATAAAAAAATATAATGCCTTTCATTATAATAGTTATGCTATTATGTTAATACTGTTTTATATGGCCTATGAACTTTCAGCAGAACAAAATAATATTTATATAAATTCTATAAAGGACCCTCTTACAGGATTGTATAATAGGCGTTTCTTAGACAGCTATATATCTAATGCCTATAACAAAAAAGGCTTTTATACACTTTTTATTATAGACTTTGATAATTTTAAAAGTATAAATGACAAATATGGGCATATAGTTGGGGATATAGTATTAAAAAATGCGGCAGAAATTATAAACAATAGACTTCCTGAAAATTGCATTGCAGCAAGATATGGAGGAGAAGAATTTATAGTATTTTGCGAAAAATCGAAAGCCTTTTCTATAAATTTAGCAGAAAACATAAGGCGTGAGATAGAAAGATATAATTGGACAAAGGAAATTGTAGATAAGGATATTAAGGTTACTGTGAGTATAGGTGCAGTTGAGTTTAATTATAAAGATGAGATTATAAATGTTCTTCAGCTTGCAGACTCTGCATTGTATAGAGCAAAAAGTAACGGAAAAAATAGAGTAGAGTGGATAAATTAGGGGCTATTTTTGCCCCTAATTTATCTCCTTGTTTTTAAAAGGTTTCTTACCTTTTTAACTCCTTCAATATCCTCTATTATCTCTACTGCCATTTCCATTTCATTTCTTACATTTACAAATCCAGAGAGTCTAACATATCCATCTTCTACAGAAATATTTAGGTCGTTATTGCTTATGCCGTGATTTCTAAGTTCTTCCACAATCTTATTTGTTAATGTTATATCATCAATTTTGCCCTCATTCTTAACCTTCATATTTGAAACAACATCTTTAACACCAAAGGCTTCCTTTGCAGTTTCCATAGCCTTTCTTTTTACCTTTGCAGTATCAACTGTTCCCATAAGTATTGCTGTTCCACCTTCAACCTTAACGCCAACGGAATTAAGGTTAGGATCGTCTTTAAGTTTATTTATGACTTCAAATTCAGCTTCTTTGTCTGTAAATGTTCCGTCGGTAGATATGGTAAGGGAGTTTTCAAGCTTTTTAATACCGTCAACTCTTCTTACAAGTTCTTCAATTTTAACTTTTTCTGATAGAGTATCTACAATACCAGATATAGTGACGTGACCATCAACACATCTTACCTTTATATCGTAGGATAGTTCCTGCAGCTCATCCTCTAACAGATTTCGTATTCTTTCAACTATTTCTTCATCATTGTACATATTATCACCCCTTTATAATATTTTTAGCATTCATAAAATTTTAATTCGTACTTCTTTTTATGGTATTTTTATGAAAATATTTGAAAAAATAAATAGAGAGGTGATGTTATGATTGAGCAGGTTTTGGTGGAGGATTATAATAAAAATTTAACCTTAATATCTAATTTTGTTGCACAAAACAGTAATTTTATAAAAAAGGAGATTCTTATAAATGGTAAAATAAATGCCTATGTTCTTTTTATAGATGGTCTTGCGGATAAAAACTATATTGAAGAAGCGATAATAAAACCCTTTTTATACAAAGTAGATATAGATATAAAAAAAGAAGAAGATTTGTATGAAGCATCTAAAAAATATCTATTTATAAGTAGCTTTAGGTTAAACAATAATGCAAAGGATATTGGTGCTGAAATACTCAGTGGAAAAACAGCTGTTATTGTAGATGGAATAAAATGTGCAATGATTATAGATACAATAAACCCAAAATACAGGGATATACAAGAATCTACATCAGAAAAATCTATTTTAGGTTCAAGGGAAAGTTTTACAGAAAACATTGATTTAAATATAACATTAATTCAGAGAAAAATAAAAAGTACAGGGCTTAAGATAGAAAGGTTTGTTGTAGGTGAAAAGACAAGGACAGAATGTGCCATTGTGTATTTAGAAGATGTAATAGATAAAGAGCTTTTAAATACAATAAAATCAAGAGTCTTAACACTAAAGGCACCAGCAATGCTTACAACAGGTGTATTTGAACAGTTTATAGAAAGAAGACCCTTCAATCTTTTCCCACAGGCAAAAAATACAGAGAGACCTGATAAGGTTGTATTTGACCTTTTAGAGGGTAAGGCAGCTATATTTGTGGCAGAATCACCTTCAGCTTTAATTGTACCTGCGTCTTTTATAGAGTTTTTCCAAGGTTTTGAGGATTATTCAGAGAGGCTTATAATAGCTAATTTTTCAAGAATAACAAGATTTATAGCTGTAATTACTGTTTTAATTTTAGGTCCAATATATTTAACCCTTCTTTTGTATAATGCTGAACTTTTTCCCTATCAGCTTATGATGGTAATAATTGATTCAAGAAAGGGAATACCACTTCCACCTTTTTTAGAGATACTTGCTATGGAGCTTTGTATTGAAATATTAAGAGAAGGAGGAGTTAGGCTTCCAAACCCAGTTGGAACAACTCTTGCAATTGTTGGTGGTATTGTTATAGGTGATGCAGCAACAAAAGCAAATCTTGTTAGCCACGCAACACTATTTGTAGTTGCCATAACAGTTGTTTCAACATTTTTAATACCAAATTACCAAATGGCATTAAGTATTAGATTTTTAAGATTTCCTATGTTAATACTTGCTCAGTTGTTTGGTTTTTATGGAATACTTGTTGGGTTTTATATACTTCTTGTAGCACTTGTTAAGCTTGATTCCTTTGGAATTCCATATTTTTCACCTATGGCACCATCAAGGTTCAAGGACTTTGGAGATGTATTTATGAGGGATAATATAAGAAAAATATTTAATGAGCCTGTTAGTTTAAAACCTAGTTTATCTAGGAGGAATAAAGATGAATAAAAATAATACAATAACAAGAAATCAGTATTTTTTTGTTATTCAAAGTGCAATGATAGGAATAGGTGTAATTAGTTTGGCCGCTGGTGTTACAAAAAAAGCACAACAATCTGGTTGGATTGCCATAATAATTGCAGGTATATATCCTATACTCTGTGTTGTTTTGAGTTATGAAATATATAAGAACTTAAATTTTGTAGAATATACTCAGGCAAGTGAAGAGCTATTTGGAAAATTTTTGACCAAAATATTTACGCTTTTATTTTCAATAAACTTTTTATTTCTTGAAGGGGCAGTAATATCAGGACTTGCAAATGAGCTTACATTTTCAACAGTTAAATTTTTATCTCCTTATGTTTTAATATTTTTGACTACACTTTTAATCTACTATAATTCTGTAGATGGACTTAAAATAATTGCAAGATTGAGTGAGCTGGTATTTTATTTAACCATTTTTATATTTCTAATTCCTATATATTTTATAAATAAGGGTGATGTTACAAATATACTTCCTTTAGTTAATAATTATAGTTCATTAATAACTGCAGTCCCTACGACATTTTTTGCATATTCAGGTGTAGAATTATCTATTGCTATTATTCCACTAATAACTAATAAAATGGGAGCAAAGGGTGCAGGAATTGCAGCTTGTATATTTACAACTGTACTATATACATTCATAACATTTGTAACCATACTTTATATGGGTTGGAGGCTTACATCACAGCTTCAATATCCTTTTTTATATCTTGTTGCAACAACCGAAATTGCAGTTATTTCAAATTTTGAGCCACTTTTCATATTTATTTGGGGAAATAAAATTTTCCAGACTGCTGCTTGTATGCACTTTGGTGCAACATATTTTTTTTCAGAAGGCACAAAGATACCCTATAAAAAATCCTGTATTATATCTTCTTTAATTGTTGCTATAATTGGACTGTTAATGGTTTCAGAATATAGAAGAGGCAGTTTAACTGATAAAGTAATGCCTTACTTAGTTGGATATATATTTATTTGGCTTATAGCTGCATATGTTTTGAGCCTATATAAGAAGGTGAAGAAAAATGAAAAATAGGAGATTGTTTTTATTGTTGGTATTTAGTTTATTTTTTACAGGCTGTTATAATAGAGTACCAGTTGAAAAACTTTCTGTTATAGTAGGAATAGGATTTGATGTTGGTAAAGATAATAAGGAGATAGAAAATGTTGCAGAGTATTTAGTCTTTAGAGGACAAAGGGAAATTGATAGGGGAGTTAGCTTAGAGATAGGAAAAACTATAAATGAGGCAAATAGCAATAGGCAATTAAACTTAAAGAAGAATTATTTGTTAGGTACAATTAGGGCCTATGTTATTGGTGAAGAGAGGGCAAGGCGTGGAATTAAAGATATAATAGACACTTGTGTTAGAGATCAAGAGAGAAATTTAAATACAATAATGGTAGTTTCAAAGGGAAGTAGTAAGGATATATTTGAACAGCAACCAAAGGAAGAAAGTACAATGGCAGACGAAGTTAAGGAACTTATTGAGGCATCATATAGTGCAAACTTTTTTACAAATAACGCTGGAGTTAAAGATGTTGTTAATATGTATTATCAAGAGGGTAGGAATATAGTAATGCCTGCTATAGAGAAAAAGGGTTCGACAATAAAGATAGCAGGATTAGCAGTCTTTGATAGGGATAAACTTAAAAAGCTAATCCCTATAGAAGAGGCTATTTATGTAAATATGCTAAGAAATAATGATGTTAAGGGAAATATAGCATTAGTAATGGATGGCTATGAAAAGGCAGTAGATGTTGAATGTATTACAAAAAGGAAGGTATATGTTAATAGGGTAGATGGAAAATTGAAATATACCATTAAATTAAATGTTCAAGGAGAAATTAAACTTAATACATACAATTTTGAAGAAGAAAATGATGTACAAAAAACAATAGATGACATTAGAACACAATTAGTAAATAATCTAAATGAAAATTTAAATAAAATAGTTGAAAGAGCAAAAAATGACTACCAAATAGATGTTTTTGATATACAAAGATATGCAGTAGCAAAATATGGTCGTCAAAATGAAGAGAGAATAAGGGAGTCCTTTAAGGATAGTGAAATTGAGGTTGTGGTGGATGCAAAGATTAGATCAACAGGAAGATACAAGTAAAAAGCGGCATAATTAGAACTTAGTTTAAAAATAAACATACAGAATAGTTTGATTTTTAAAAGCCCCATGAAGGGATTTTGTTTGGCATTTTCATGAGCTTTAGCAAATCTTAGCTTTTCAACTTTGAAAAGTACGTAATTCGGCACAGGATGTGCCGAGCCGAGCGGCCATCAGGACGATGGCATCGCGAGGGTAGGACTTTTTCAAACAAAGAAAAGCTTAGAAAAACCTTTCTACAGTCAGTGATTACCTCACATATACAGTTAATGTCTACAAACTTAACTGGGCAACCACATCCTGCGATTTCACAAGCTAATATATTATCACAAACGGTTAAAATTCTTACACATTCAGCTCTTCCACTCTTTAATACGATTATACAAGTCTGCCCTCTTAACATCTCAAGTATATTTTTAATAGAGCAGCAAGGATTGCAATTGAAATCACAGCAGTTGTTCATACTGTTCACCACCTTTCTTTTAGCTATGTTCTATAAAAATTTTTAGTTTACTACTTTTTCCTACTACATATTATTCGTAGATTGTGATTTTGACACATAATTCGACATTTTTTTGTGAACAAATAGTTAAAAAATTATACTCACCATTACAAATATTATTAAAATTGATATAATAAAATTAAAATGGTGGGGGTGATATAAAATGAGATATGGTTTATGCTTAACAGGTGGAGGTGCAAAAGGTGCCTATGAAGCGGGAATATTAAGGTATTTCAAAGAGAAGGGTATTATATTTTCAGTGATTACAGGAACATCAATAGGTGCAGTTAATGGGTATTATATGTTAAAAAATTCCTATGAGAAAATGTATGATTTTTGGTTGAATATGCAGCTAAATAAATATTTCGATTCTCTAAATATGGTTGTTGAAAACAGGCTGGTTATAAAGGAGTTAAGAATGCTTGATGATACGGATAAAAATATAGACTCTTTTTACGTAAATTATGTTGAAGTTAAGGGTTGTAGTATAAATGAAGTTATTGTGAATATCAAAAATATGCCTAAAGAAGAAGCCCTCTTAGCTGTAAAGGCAAGTTCGCTTTTACCCTATAATTACAATGGAGATCCAAACAGTGTTAGTGCAAAGATTCTTTTTGAACAGTTTAAAATTGACCTTCAAGAAGGAAAATATGATGGGTATAAACTTGATGGGGGAATACTCAATAACTGTCTGCTTCAGCCCTTCATTACGGATAGAGTAGATAAAATTTTTATAATCGCACTATCAAATGATTTCCAAGTTCCAGAATATATTTATGAGTATTATAAAAGTGAAGACATAGTTGTTTTAGAACCTAATTTTGAAGTAAGGCCAGAGGATACCGTAAACTTTACAAATGAGTTCTGTACAAGGCTTTTTGATTTAGGGTATCAATATGCAAAGGGGCTAATTTAGCCCCTTCAGATTGTTGAAAAAGTTATTTATTGATTAGCCCCATGAAGGATTTCTTGGGCATCCGTTCATTTCGTTAAGCAAATCTAAGCTTTTCTTTGTTTAAAAAAGTCCTACCCTCGCAATGTCATCGTCCTGATGACTGCTCGGCTTGGCACGTCCTGTGCCGAATTACGGACTTTTTTAAAGTCGAAAAGCAAGATTTGCTAAAACTCATGAAATATGCCTTTGCGAAATCCTTTCATGGGGCTTTTTCAGATTTTAGCTACCAAACAGGTTTGTCAACAATTTAAGGGGGCTAATTTAGCCCCTTTTGTCTTTTTACTTTTTCTTTAAAAGTATTAATCTTTTCCTCTAATTTTGAAGTAGCATTTTCTTTTTTATCCTCAATTTTTTTTGTAGATTTTCTTTAGATTTTGGAACACTTTCATCATTTTGATTTATTTTATTCTTTATATTTTCCTTAATTCTATTTTTAATTTCTTCCCTTACTTTATTTTCCTTATTATTCTCCTTTAAATCTTCTTTATTATCAATTTTATTCTTCTCATCCTTTGGATTTTGATTTTCTATCTGCTTATCCTTTTCCTTCAATTTTTCTTTAATTAACTCACGTTTATTTGCCCTATCTTGAATTTTTTGCAGTTTAGCATATACCTTTTCAAAATTTAACTTTTGATTTTTCATTTCAGATGTAAACTTGTTTAATTTAACATCACCTTTATCTATCTCTATATTAATCTTTTTAGTTTTGTTGTTGTAGTATTCATCGGTTATATACTTTTTTTCCTTTGCCTTTTTAACAATTAATATAAGTCCATCATCAATGTTTTTGTTTTTTAGTTTAACAGAACTAAGGACATCTTCGGCGTCTTTGTTTAGAGGGACAACCTTTATAATTCTATTAAATCTATTTACATCTATTCTAAATTGAGGATTTATGGTAACAGTCATAGATGCATAAACTTGGCTGTACATTGTAATAAAAGAACCCAATAATATACATAAAAGTAGAGAAGCAGCTATTAAAAAAGGTTTTAAATCTAAATTTTTATATGTGTATTCTTGGCCTATTTGGAGACTTTCATTCGACTTAAATTTTAAAAACTCACCAGTTTGAGTAAATAGAACAGCTTCTCTTCCGTTGACTTCAACAATTATGCCTTTTTTAATCATTTTTATCACCTACCTTTATATTCAGGTATGATTTAATATACATTAATTCACTATCTGTTAAAATTAAAATAAGTGCTATTAAATACCTTCTCCATTTCTCAATGAATTTTTCGTTTTTTGAAGTCAATAAACAAATCTGCTTTATGGGTAGTTGTTTTGTTTTATTTAACCTTTCAAGTATTTGAGGTTCTCTTGACACCAAAAAGGCAATATTTATAAGTTCTTCTCTTGTATCCTTATGTTTTGGGGAACTAATAACTAAGTCAGAAAAGTTTATACCATATTCCTTAAGTTTATAGTTAAATAAGGCTATTTCCTGAGCCCTTATTTTGTTCTCCTCTTCTATTTCATACTTTTCTATTGAACTTCTATACTCAAAGGTAATAAGTTCTTCATCTCCAAGATAAATGTTTACGTTTTTTGTACTTTTTCTAAAATAATCTATGAGTGAATTTTTTATTATCATCCTCGAGTAGGAGAAGAAATTGCCCTTTTTTTTATCATAGGTTTTAATCGCTTTATAAAATGCAATTAGTGCAATACTTAGTTCATCGTCATTTTCCCAAGAGAGTCTTCTTTTACATATACTTGATGCAATTTTATACACAAAATTTCTATTTTCCTCGATAAATTTCTCTCTGTCATCTATCATCTTCTTCCCCCTTCCATATATTAATACGAAAAATTAATTGATTTTTATAGGGTAAAAAATTTTTTTATTTGCCCCCCTAAAAAAATAAAAAAGTACGTATTAATAATTGAAAACAAAATTAGGGAGGGATATAAAAGTGAAAAAGTATTTAGCACTATCAACAGCACTATTACTTATGTTTAATGTTACAATAGCAAAGGCGGATGTTCAAGGGACAGATGCTGGAATAACGCCAGATAGTATTCTTTATCCAGTAGATAAACTTATTGATGAAGTAAAAATTTCACTCACATTTGATGAGGAAAAAAAGGCAGAGGTTACAGCAGACGTTGCAGAGGAGAGGCTTGCAGAGGCACAGGTTATGGCAGAGGAGGGCAAGGAGGAACTTGTACAGCCTGCTGTAGAGGAATTTCAGCAAAAGATGGACAGTACTCAGGAAATAGTACAAAATATAGTATCTGAAGAACAAAAGGATGATGTAGTAAGTGATTCGGTTGTAAACAAAGTAAATGAACTGAAAAACAGAATAGAAACAAGATATAAGAATTCAATTGAGGTTTTAACAAAAATACAAGAAAAGGTATCAGAAAACGCAAAACCAACAATTCAAAATGTAATTGAATTGCAAACACAAAAGAAGGAGACAGTTCTAAGTTTAATAAATAAAAAGCAGGAAATGTTTAATGTAAGAAAGCAGGTTGAAGAAGCAAGAAGGGCATTGGAAAAGGCAAAGGAAACAAACAATGAAGAGGAAATCAAAAAGGCAGAAGAGGCATTAAAGGAGGCACAAACATTACTTGAGGCTAAAAAGCAGGAAATGAAACAGATAAGGGAACAGGCAAGGGAAGTTGTAAAAACAAGAAATGAATTAAGAAAAGAAACAAGGGAAGTTTTAAAGGAAGAGGTAAAAAATGGAACAATAACAAAGGATGAGGCAAAACAGGTAGAAAAACAATTAAATGAAAATCTTATAAATAAAAGGGATGTAAAGGAAGTAAAGGAACAAATTAGAGAAGTTAAAAAAGAAGAAATAAAGGAAAAGATAAAGGAAAAAAGAGAAGAGATTAAAGAAAAAATTAAAGAGAGAAAAGACAAAAAAGAAGGTAATAAGACTGAAGATAATGTAAATGCAGAACAAGATAGTGCTACTAATAATGAAGAGGATAAAGAAAATTAATAAAAAAGGGTGCCAAGGCAATTTAGCTTTTGGCACCCAAATTTTATTTTTTTTATATAGCAGGAAGTTCTAAAAATAAAAAATCTATAAAAATTGAAAAATAGTATTGACAACACTTGCAATTGTTTATATAATCTTAATCAAGAATTAAATAAGAAGCTCTTATCAAGAGAGGTGGAGGGACTGGCCCGATGAAGCCCGGCAACCTGCGAATAGTAAGGTGCCAAATCCTGCAGCGAAAGCTGGGAGATGAGAGAGGAGTACCTCTTTCGTCAAAGAGGTTTTTTTATTGTGTATTAAGGAAAATAATATATATTATACAAAATAATAACAGGCTCTTATCAAGAGAGGTGGAGGGACTGGCCCGATGAAGCCCGGCAACCTGCGAATAGTAAGGTGCCAAATCCTGCAGCAAATGCTGGGAGATGAGAGAGGAGTGCCTCTTTCATCAAAGAGGTTTTTTTATTGAATATCAAGGAAAATAATATAATTTATTCAATAAAATAACAAAAATTATAAATTTTAAAAAAGGGGTGTTAATGTGATTGAAATTAAGGATTTAAAAAAGAGTTATTTAATTAATGGCAATAAAACCGAGGCACTTAAGGGAATCAATTTAAAAATAGAAAAGGGACAGGTATTTGGAATAATAGGAAAAAGTGGTGCAGGAAAATCTACTCTATTGAGATGTTTAAACTTGCTTGAAACACCAGATGAGGGTGAAATTATAGTAGAAGGAAGAGATATAACTAAGTTTAATAAGAGGGAACTTAGGGAGTATAGAAAAAATGTTAGTATGATATTCCAGCATTTTAATCTGCTTTCAAATTCAAATGTATATAAGAATGTTGCCTTTCCTCTTGAGATAGCAGGACATAAAAGGGAGTATATAGATAAAAGGGTTAAAGAACTTTTAAAGATAGTTGGATTAGAGGATAAAGAAAAGGAATATCCTTCAAATCTATCAGGAGGCCAAAAGCAGAGAGTTGCAATAGCAAGGGCACTTGCCAATAACCCTAAAATACTTCTATGTGATGAGGCAACATCAGCCCTTGACCCACTTACAACAAAACAAATTTTAGATCTATTGTTAGAGCTAAATAAAACCTTAGGATTAACAATAGTTTTAATCACCCACGAGATGGATGTAGTAGATAGAATTTGTAGTAATGTTGCAGTTATGGAAAAGGGTGAGATAGTTGAAGAGGGAATAAAGGATGAGGTGTTTAGAAGTCCTAAATCTAAAACTTTAAGACAATTTCTTCAGAGCCAAAAGGGTGAGGTTATATACTTAGACTTTAAAGAAAGAGCAATATAAGGAGGTTAGAGTATGATTGAAATATTAAATTTAGTTTTGCCTTCATTTTTAGATACATTATATATGGTAGTTTTTTCAACTTTGTTTTCAGTTTTATTAGGTACTCCACTTGGTATATTTTTAGTTTTGACAGATAAAGAGGGATTACTTAAAATGCCAAAACTTAATTCTATAATAGGTTCATTAATTAACATAACAAGGTCAATACCATTTATTATATTAATTATTCTTCTTTTTCCCCTATCAAGAGTCATTGTTGGAACAACGATAGGAAAAGAAGCTGCAGTAGTTCCACTATCCATTGCAGCTGCCCCCTTCGTTGCAAGGGTAGTGGAATCTGCTCTAAAGGAGGTTAACAAAGGTGTAATTGAGGCAGCAGTTTCCCTTGGAGCTTCTACACCTCAAATAGTTTTTAAGGTTTTAATAAAGGAGGCACTTCCAGGCTTAATTTTAGGTATTACATTAACAATTGTAAATATAATAGGATATTCTGCTATGGCAGGTGTTATAGGAGGTGGTGGAATAGGGGATTTAGCAGTAAGATACGGGTATCAAAGATTTAGAACAGATATACTTATAGTTACTGTTATAATTTTGATACTTTTGGTTGAAATAACTCAGAGAACAGGAAATTATTTTGCAAAAAAAATTGACAGGAGGTAATGATTATGAAATTAAGAAAATTTACAGCAACAATACTATGTGTATCATTACTATTAACAGGAGTTACAGGTTGTTCAAAAAAGGAAGCTTCAAATACGAAGAAAATTGTAGTTGGAGCGACTCCAGTTCCCCACGCAGAGATATTAAATTACATAAAACCAAAGCTTAAGGAAAAGGGAATTGAACTTGAAGTTAAGGAATTTACAGATTATGTTACACCTAATACTGCATTAAATGATAAGCAAATAGATGCAAACTTCTTCCAACACGTGCCATATCTTGATGAGTTTAACAAGGAAAAGGGACTTAATCTTGTTTCAGTTGCAAAGGTACACGTTGAACCAATGGGGGCCTATTCAGAAAAAATAAAGAGCAAGGATGAGATTAAGGACGGGGCAGTAGTTGCAATACCAAATGATGCAACAAATGAAGGAAGAGCGCTTCTTCTTTTACAAAAACAAGGTTTAATTAGGTTAAAGGATAATAGTTTAACTCAAACTCCAAAGGACATAGTTGAAAATCCAAAGAATCTTCAATTTAAGGAATTAGAGGCAGCACAACTTCCAAGGGTTTTAAAGGATGTTGATTTTGCAATAATAAACACAAACTATGCACTTGAAGCAAAATTAAATCCTGTAAAGGACAGTCTGTTTATTGAAGATAAGGATTCACCATACGCAAATGTTTTAGTTACAAGACAAGATAACAAGGACAATGAACTAATTAAGGAACTTATCAATGTACTTCAATCAGAGGATGTTAAAAAGTTTTTAGAAGAAAAATACCAAGGTGCAGTTGTCCCAGCCTTCTAATTTAAAGGTGTAGCAAAGCTACACCTGATATTGTTGATAAACCTACTTGTTAGCTAAATTATGAAAAAGCCCCATTATAGGATTTCAATGGGTTCTTTCGTGAGATTAGCGAAATGAACGAATGCCCAAGAAATCCTTGATGGGGCTAATCAAAATATAACTTTTTCAACAGCCTAAAAAATATTACTAAATTTTTGCTTTAAAAAGGTAATAGGCAATTATAAAACCCCATAATATTTGAATATGCATTATGGGGTTACTTAAAAAATATTTCTACTTTCTAATACTATACATAATTAAGAAATCGCATCCATCAACTCTAATATCCTCATTATCATCAACTCTTCCAGATACATTGTTTAATATTATTTTAACCCTTAAAGCCTCGTTTTCATCTACTACTGATAATTCTTCAATTTTAAGCTCCATATCTGGTCTATTTGAACTATATTTTTTATAGGCATTTTGTAATATTTCACTAATGTTTTTTCTATATACTTCTTTATTGCCCTTGAATATAACTAATTCTGATTTAATATTATAATACTTAAAACTAAATTCTTCTGAATTTTGTAATTCTTGATTATAGGAGCTAAATTGTATAAAGTAGTCATATCCTTTAATATCAATAAGGCTGTTTGGAGCTATTCTATAGTAGAAGTACTGTTCTTTTGGGAAATAAGGTGTTTCATAGTTAAAACCGAAAATTTCGCTCATTTTAGATGAATTAAAATCCTTAGGTACATATTTTAGTTTATCAATACCCTGTCTTGTTTCAAAATAGGAAATTATACTGCTTATTTTTCTTTGGTCATCTTTGTTTATATTTGGATTTTTTTGTATTTTACCATCCTTGAGAATATTGTTTTTAATCAATAGATTCTCAAAACGCTTGTTTTGACTATACCTTGATATACTAAAGCTTGACAGTGGAGTGAATAGAGATATAAATATAGTCAATGCAAGGGTTGAAGGAATTAGTGTATTTTTAGGCTGTTTTGTTATGTTCCAATAGATGAATACAAATAAAATCCAAATTCCTGCAACTATAACATAATATCTTGGTTCAGTTACGCCATAGGCATTTATTCTTATTCCCATAGAGAAAAACATCATTATTATTAAAGGTATTATAATTTTAGTTATTATTTTTGTAAAATAGTAGGCAATCTTTACATCTTCTTTAATTGGATGGATAAAGAATACTACTAAAATAGTTATAAAGGAATACCAAAGTACAAGGTGGGAAACAAGTCCCTTTGGCCAGTTTTGAGTTATAATAATCTTAAAAAAGTAGATATATAAAATGACTGTATATGCACTCAAAAGAGGAATTACAATATAGTTTAAAAGAATATTAAAGGCTCTTGGAAAATCAAACTTTGTAAAAGTATCCTCCTTTTTTGGTACCAATGATAAAAAGTAGTTTACTGCAAATATAAAAAGACATACAAACCAAGTCTCTATATATGTTTCAGACTCAACTTTAATTCCAAGCAAACTGTCAATTGTAAATAAAATAGCACTTAAACCCAAAAAGAGAACCAATGTGTATATTGCTGTAATAAAAAATCCAGTAAATATCTTGATTGAATACATTTCGAAATTTTCTCTGTTTAAGAAGTAAGGTATGAATAGAAATAGTAGATAAAAAATCAAATTAGTACCAATAAATCTTGAGGTACTTATATAGTCTATTTTGTTAAGAAAAATAAAGTAATATGCGATAATTAAAATAATAGAAGATAAATAATACATAAGTAGCTGTTTTAAGTTCCTGCCTTTTCTTTCCCACATAAGTTTAAAACTTAAAGTAATTGGTATTGATAGTGCAAAAATCATAGTGAGTCTCTGCAGAGTTAAAGATGGATCCCTTTTTTGTTCAATCATAATTATTATTGTAATGCAGGTTGCAAAGGCTGAAATGACAGTTAAAGGAAATCGCCTTATACTGCTTTCAAGAGCCTTTGTAAGCCTTGTTGTCAAATTTGAAATTCCCATAAAAATTCTCCCTTCATTATTTATTATTAATATTATACTACATTAATTTATAAAAAAATTAAAAAATGGTATAAATTTTTAGAATTTATTCAGGCTGTTGAAAAATTTATATATTGATTAGCCCCATGAAGGATTTTAAGGCATTCGTTCATTTCGCTAATCAAATCTAAGCTTTTCTTTGTTTGAAAAAGTCCTACCCTCGCGATGCCATCGTCCTGATGGCCGCTCGGCTCGGCACGTCCTGTGCCGAATTACGG
>NZ_JAIHAO010000037.1:0-19223 GCF_020054765.1 Caloramator sp.
GCTTTTCTTTGTTTGAAAAAGTCCTACCCTCGCGATGCCATCGTCCTGATGGCCGCTCGGCTCGGCACGTCCTGTGCCGAATTACGGACTTTTTCAAAGCCGAAAAGCAAGATTTGCTAAAGCTCACAAAAGAAACCATTGAAATCCTATAATGGGGCTTTTTCGTACTTTTGCTAACAAATGGGTTTGACGACAATCTGTATAGATTTTTAGAATTTATTTTTTATCAAATTTTAATTTTTAAAACATATTTAGCATATAAAATTATGTTGTATAAAAAGTTTTTCTAAAGGAGTTTGTTTATTTATGTAGAAATATAAATTATAAGCGATTTGACAGTGTGGAGGAAAGATAAATGAAAAAAAGTATGCTTATAACTTTAATTACAATTAATGTGTTGGCATTGGGCATAGGGTTATCTATTGGAAAACTATATGCAAGAAATAGATTTAATAATGCTATGGCAGAGCAAATTAATGATGTAAATAAAAGGGATAATAAAATGCAGGAAGTTCCTAATAAAAATGTTGATTTAATTGATAAAAACAAACAAGAAAATGATTCTATTAAAAAAGAAAATGAAATACCAAAAAGTGAGGAAAAGGATAAAGTGACACAACAAAAGGAACAAACTAAAGCTGTAGATAGTCAAAAAACTTCAGAAGCAGAAGTAATAAATAAGCAAAAAACAATAGGGTTTTATAAGAGTAAAGAAAAAAAGGTGGCATATCTAACCTTTGATGATGGCCCAAGCAAGGATGTAACTCCAAAGGTTTTAGATATTCTAAAGGAAAATGATATAAAGGCAACCTTTTTTGTTTTAGGAAGTATGGCAAAAACAAACCCTGAAATATTAAAAAAAATATACGAAGATGGACACGCTATTGCAAACCATTCCTATTCACATTCCTATAAAAAAATATACTCTTCTGAAATTGCTGTTATTGAGGAGATAAGAGATACAGAAGCTATAATTAAATCAATATTGGGCGAAGAATATAACAATAGATTTTTTAGATTTCCTGGTGGGAGTGGTGGAAGACCTTCAGAAATAAAAAGGGCAATAGTTGAGAGTGGATATATTTATATTGATTGGAATTGCCTAACTGGTGATGCAGAGGGTAAAATGATGTCGGTGGAAAGACAGTATGAAAGATTTTTACAAACATCAAAAAACAAAGACTCCCTTGTAATACTAATGCACGACGGAAGGGGAAAGCATACTACTCCAGAGGTATTAAAAAAAGTAATAGAATATCTTAAAATTAGAGGATATCAATTTGAAGTTATAAAGTAGGTGATGTTATGGAAGGAATAAAGGTGTTAATTGTTGAGGATGAGGCAAGTATAAGAAAGTTTGTAAGGATAAATCTTGAAAGAAACAGATTTACCGTATTTGAAGCAGAAAGTGGAGAACAGGCCCTCGAGCTATTTTCTTTAGTAAAACCTGATGTAGTGGTTCTTGATGTAATGCTACCTAAGATTGATGGCTTTGAAGTTTTAAGAAGAATAAGAGAAGAGGACAACAATGTAATTGTAATTATGTTAACTGCAAAATCACAGGATATGGATAAAATAATGGGGCTCGAGATTGGTGCAGATGACTATATGGTAAAGCCCTTCAACCCTTTAGAGCTAATTGCAAGAATAAACACAATCTTTAGAAGGATAAATAAAGATGATAATAAAAAACAAGAAATAAAAAGCCATAATATAAAAGTAGATTTAGAATCGATGAAGGTATTCAAGGATGATAAAGAAATAAATTTAACTCCTAAGGAGTTTGAAATTCTATTATTCTTTATAAAAAATGAAGGAAGGGTTTTAAGTAGGAACGATATTTTAGATTATGTATGGGGTAAAAATTACTTTGGTGAAGTAAAAACCGTAGATGTTCACGTAAGAAGGCTGAGGGAAAAAATAGAGGATGATTCTTCAAATCCCAAATATATTGAGACGGTTTGGGGATATGGCTATAGATGGCGAAGGGAGAAGTAGGTATGAGTAGTATAAGAAAAAGACTACTATGTAACTTCGTCATTATTGTAGTTTTAACTGTAGCAACACTAAATACCATAATATTTTTATCCTTTAGAAATATATATTATTCAAATATTGCAAACCTACTTATAGGACAAATTAAGATTTCCTCTGATATTTACACTAAATATTTTTCAAAAAATAGCCTATATGAAAATGTATTAAATGGTGTAGATGTTTTTTTAAATAGAAGTGATATTGAGGTACAGGTATTCGATAATACAGGAAGGATAATATTTGACTCTATAGGAGTAATTGAGGAAAATGAATTTTTGGATATAAAGGAGGCACTTTCAGGAAATATAGGAAGATGGATAGGCAATGTAAGTTACGATGACGAAAAGATTTTGGCAGTATCACATCCTCTATATAGTGGTGGAGAAATAATTGGTGGTATTAGATTTATAACTACATTAAGGGAAGTAAATAAGGATTTAAGAAATATATTTATGATTTTAACCTTTATGGGATTAATTGTAACTTTAATTTTTGCATTTATAAGTATCATTTTTTCAAATCAAATAGTTGTGCCTATAACAAACATAACAGAGGTTGCAAAGAGGATGGCAGAGGGAGACTATAACAAAAGGTGCAGGGATGCGAAATTTGATGAAATAGAAAAGCTATCAACAACACTAAACTATATGGCGGATGAAATAATAAAGAGGGAAAGGCTTAAGGATGAATTCATATCCTCTGTCTCCCACGAGCTTAGAACCCCTCTAACTTCTATAAAGGGATGGGCAATTACCCTAAAGGACTTAGAGGGGGGATAAAGAACTTTTAAGGGATGGACTTGATATTATAGAAAAGGAATGCGATAGGCTCACGTCTATGGTTGAGGAACTTTTAGATTTTTCAAAGCTCTCTTCTGGAAAAATTGAATTTAAATTTAAGAATGTAGATATAAATACATTTTTGGATGGTATAAGAAAACAGATTGAACCAAGGGCCTATAGGGAAAATAAGATTTTTAGTGTAATAAAGGAGAATAAAAATGTATTTATAGAGGCTGACGAAAACAGGTTAAAGCAGGTATTTATGAATCTTTTAGATAATGCCTTTAATTTTACAAATGCAGGGGATAGTGTAATTATTAAAGTAAAAGAAATAGATGAAGAAGTTGTTATAATAGTTGAGGATACAGGACTTGGAATATCAAAGGAGGATCTGCCCCACGTTTTTGAAAAGTTCTATAAAGGAAGGGGAAGTAGGTCAAAAAACGGTATAGGGCTATCGGTATGCAAGGATATAGTAGAAAAAATGAAGGGCAGTATAAAAATTGAGAGTGAAGAAAATAAGGGTACAAGAGTTTACCTTGCTTTTCCTAAAGGTGGAGTGATTGTATGAAAAAAAAGAGTATAGTTTTAATTGCTATTTTTTTAATTCTTATTAATATAACAGGCTGTAGCAATTTTTCAAGTTCTCAAAAGGTAAGGGCACCAAAAAATAAATCTATTCCCATAAAAGGTTCTTTTAAGGTGGAAAGTGCAGATGATTACAAAAATGATGACTTGGTTAGTAGAAGCTTTGTTTTTAAAGAGGATGAATTTTGGGATGGAGTAGATAGGTTTATAGGTGTTAGTTATAAAATAAAAATAGTGGATATGTCGGAGTATCTATTAAATGGATACAGGATAAAAAACATAAAAAAGGGAAAAGAGGTTCAGGTAGTTTCAGTCATAAGCAATGGGAACTTTCTTTACGATTTTATTAAAATTAACGATGAGTTAATAATGCTTGTGTATAATAAAAAGGTATATAGATTAAAGAAAACCAACGATGAATATGATATATCTTCTTGGAGGAGAAATATAAATATTTTCAATTCTAAAAAAAATACATCCAATAAAGATGTAGCACTCTTTCTTGGTATTAGGAGTAAAAAAGAAGGTGAATACTCTTATAAAACTTACTACTTAGGAACTTCAAATGATGAGATAAAGGAGATGTATGTAACTGACAACATATTTCTACCAAGAAAAAATGGTTTTTGGAAAATAAACATTGAAGATTCACAAATTAAAGTTAATAATATTTCAAAGGGACAGGAGAAGGCCTTTAATAAAAAAGATGGAGTATTTCTTGCCAAAGGTAATTTGAATACGAATATGTATATTGATTTTGTTGGAAATGATTATATCGCAATTAATGAAATGGATGGATTAATAGAAAGACTAAAGATTGTTCCAGTAGATAATCCTATGCAACAGAGGGGAGTAAGTATAATTGATTTACTTGGGGAAAATTATAAACAAAATTTTGATGAACAAAGAGATAGCATACTAAAAGAATTAAATGGCGTGGAAATAAACAAAGATTTTAAATATGAAAATATCGGAATTTCAAGAAAAAACGGTTCTTATTTATTAAAGGGTAGAATAAACTATAAATCGGGTGATTTTTTCTCCTATGTGGATTTTGATACAGGATTTTTTCCTCCAAGCAATATGGTGATGTATGATACCCTTTGTATTCCTATGAAGGATATAAAGAATAAAATTCCTCAAGCAATAGATGCTTATACTTCACCAAACAAGGATATAGCAGTTATTGTTCTTCCAAAATCCATTGAGTTTTATAGAATAAAAAATCAAAAGCTGTCTGAAAAGATTGGAGAGATTAAAATTGCAAAAGAAGATAAAATAATAATGCTTGAGTGGGCAGTAGGAAGCTATTCGGAGGTTTGGAGGGACAATTTTATAAAAAACAATTCTGTAGAAGTTATAAATATAAACTAAAATTAAGTTTTTGGCATCCTTTGATGTGTACAAATTTGTTTAAAAGTGGTATAATATACAAGAAATTTATAGTAAATAAATGTAATATAAAAGCAAAAAAACAAAAAAACTAAAGAAATAAAATTCAAATATTGACATATATTTTTAAATACAATAATTAATTATTTTAAAATTTATACTAAAAAGCATTATATAAAGGGGTATCCATATGCAACAAAGAAAGAGATTAGGAGAATTTTTAATTGATGCAGGACTTTTAACACAGGAGCAGCTTATAAAGGCTTTAAATATACAGAAGAATACAAATAAAAAGCTTGGTGAAGTACTTGTTGAAAATGGATTTGTAACAGAGGACCAAATAATAGAGGTATTAGAGTACCAGCTTGGGATACCACACGTTAAGCTTGATAGATACCCAATTGACCAGGAATGTGTAAAACTTGTTTCTGAAACCTTAGCAAAGAGGCATACACTTTTGCCTATTAAATTTGAAAGGGACAAGCTTATAGTTGCAATGGCAGACCCTCTAAATATATTTGCCCTTGAGGATGTCCAAATTTATACAGGCAAAGACGTACAGCCAGTTCTTGCAAAGGAAGAGGAGATAAAAAGGTTTATAAACAAATACTATGGAAAACAGGAGGCCTTAAAGGCTGCTGAAGAGTTTAAAAAGGAAAACAAAGGTTTAAAATTTGAAAAAACAAAAAATCCAAGAGCTGTTGATGACGATGTTCAGGGACCAATTGTAAAACTTGTAAATTCAATTTTCGAACAGGCGATAAACCAAAGGGCAAGCGATATACATATAGAACCCTTTGAGGAAGAAGTTAAGATAAAGTTTAGAATAGATGGAATACTATACGAAATAATGAAGGTTGAGTATGAACTGCACGCACCACTTGTTGCAAGAATAAAAGTTATAGGGAATATGGATATTGCTGAAAAAAAGAGTTCCACAGGATGGTAGGACAACCTTCGAAATTTATGATAGGGAATATGATATGAGAATATCCTCGCTTCCAACCGTTTTTGGGGAGAAGATTGTTATAAGAATAGCAGATAAAAGGGAATTTTTAAAGGACAAAAAGAATTTAGGTTTTTTGGATCACGATTTAGAATTATATGAAAAGCTTATTTCTTCCCCCCACGGAATCATACTGGTATCTGGTCCAACGGGGAGTGGTAAATCAACAACATTATATACAGCACTAAGAGAATTAAACACTGGAGATAGAAATATAATCACCGTTGAGGATCCTGTTGAAAGTACCATTTATGGTGTAAACCAAGTGGAGGTGAACCCAAAGGCAGGGCTAACCTTTGCATCAGCCCTAAGGTCGATTTTAAGACAGGATCCAGATATAATAATGATAGGAGAGATTAGAGATAAAGAAACCGCAGAAATTGCAGTAAGGGCTGCAATAACAGGGCATTTGGTTTTATCTACAATCCATACAAATGATGCACCAAGTTCTGTTACAAGACTTATTGATATGGGAATTGAGAGCTTTATGATAAGTTCATCTTTAATAGGTGTTATAGCCCAAAGATTAGTAAGAAGAATATGTCCCCACTGTAAGGAGGAGTATATAGCAAATCTTGACGAAATAAAGGCCCTCGGGCTTGATGAGAATAGAGAATATAAATTGTATAGAGGAAGAGGATGTCTATACTGTGGACAAAAGGGATATATAGGAAGAACAGGTATATATGAAATACTATCAATAGATAAGGAACTAAGAACAGCAATTACAAAGGGCTTAAGTAGTGATGAACTTAAGGATATGGCAATTAATAAAGGAATGGTTACACTAAAAAATAGCTGTATAGAGAAGGTTTTAAATGGTGAAACAACGGTTGAAGAATATCTAAGAGTAACATATTCTATGGATTGATGAGGGGTGCTTATGGCAAATTATGTATACGAAGCTATAGATGTGAATGGAAAGAAGATTAAAGGAAAGATTGTAGCAGAGGACAAGCAGGACGCACAAAGACAGCTAAAGGATAAGAACCTTTATATTATGGATATTAATGAAGACAATGTGTTAAATAAAGAAATAAATATAAAATTTTTAAACAAGGTAAAGGCCAAGGATTTAGCCGTATTTTGTAAGCAGGTTGCAACACTACTGCAGGCAGGACTGAACATATTAACCTGTCTTAATGTAATTAAAAATCAAATTACAAATAAAAAACTTAAAAATGCGGTAATAAGTCTTTCGGAGGACGTAGAAAAGGGAACAGCCATATCAGCATCGATGAGAAGATTTCCAGATGTTTTTCCAGAGATTTTAATAAATATGATAGAGGCTGGGGAAGTTGGGGGTTCTCTTGACAACTCCTTTGAGAAGATGGCAGTTCAGTTTGAAAAGGAAATGAAGCTAAAACAGAAAATTACAAACGCACTTATGTATCCAGCTATAGTTATATTTGTTGCACTTGCTGTTTTAAACCTGCTTCTAATCTTTGTTATTCCAACCTTTGTTGGTATGTTTAATGACTTAGGAGTTGAATTGCCACCAACTACAAGGTTTATATTAAACGCAAGTACCTTTATGAAGAATAATTGGTTAATTTTAATAGCACTAATTGTGTTGTTAATAATTTTAATAAATTATTATAAAAAGACTCCTTCAGGCAGTATATATTTTTCAAGCTTAAGGCTTAAGATGCCTATAATTGGTAAAATATCTCTTTTTTCCTCAATAGCAAGATTTACAAGGACACTATCAACCCTTGTGAGTTCAGGTGTTCCACTTGTTACTGCAATTGAGACTACAAAGAATCTTCTAAGCAATGCATATATTGAAGAAAAGTTTGAAGGAGTCGTTGAACAGGTTAGGGGGGGTGAAGGCCTAAGTAGACCAATTGAAGCTCTTAATATTTTTCCAGAGCTTGTGCCAGTTATGATTAAAACAGGTGAAGAGAGCGGTACTCTTGAGGAAATGCTCTCAAAACTTGCAGACCTTTATGAAAATGAGGTCGAAAATATGGTTACAAGGCTTACAGCAGTATTTGAGCCTATAATGATAGTCTTCTTGGCCTTAATTGTTGGCTTTATGCTGGCATCAATTATTCTACCAATGTTTAAACTCTACGGAAATATGAATCTATAAAAGATGGGGAGGTTTAATTATGAACAAGAGAAATAAGAAAAAAGGTTTTACACTTATTGAAATGATAGTTGTAGTTGCTATTATTGCTATTTTAGTTGGAATTGGTGTTCCACAAATAACAAAGACAATAGGAAATTCAAAGAAACAAGCAGATATTGCAAATGCAAAAACAATAGCTGGTATGCTTCAACAAAAAATTGCTGAGGGTAATTTAACAGAAGTTACTGATCCTGCATGTGTTACAAAAGAGCTACTAGGTGTAGATGTTCCACAAGTAAAGTTTAAACAAGGTTGTGAATTTTATTACACATTTGATGGTCAAGATGAACTAAAAATATTTATTAATGATGATTCAACATACGACCAAGTGTATCCTTTAGATTCTTCTAAAAATAACACATATAAATAATATGTAAAATTTTCTGGGGCCTTGTGCCCCCCTATCCTAACTTTATAGGTGATATTTATGAGAAAAAAGGGTTTTACATTAATTGAAATGACAATTGTAGTTGCAATACTTGGAATACTCCTTTCAATTGCATATATGAACTTTACAAAATCTATTATAAATTCAAGGCTTGATTCAGCAGCAAGTGAAATTGCATCTATGCTTAGGGATGTATATGAAAATGGAAATAAGTCAATGGATTATGATACCTATTATATAAAAATAAGTAAAAATGAGGGAACTTATAGAATAGAACTTATAAAAAAAGAAGAAAATGAAAAGGTTATAAGAGGCACTGAATATAAAGATATAAACATTAATTTTTATTTAGAGGAGAAAGAGAATAATAAGTCTCAGGTTGAATTTAGTAATATAAATTATATATTTTTTACATCAGAAGATGGGCTTAAAGTAAAATATAGTTTAAACGAAGACGGACAAGAGATAAATTTAATTCAAATTAGCAATAAATCTGAAAGCAATTCCAAAAGGGTTTATATAGATAAAATACCAGCGGGAAATATAAGAGTTGAGTAGGGGTTTTGTATGAGAAAAAAGGGGTTTACTCTAATCGAGCTTTTGGTAGTTTCAGCAATATTATTAATTCTTCTTGAGGCAGGATACAGTTTCTTTATAAACAACTACAAGATGCTTCAAGAGGAAAAGAAGAAGGCATATATTGAATCACAGGTTAAAAGTTTTATGGACTATACAATGCAGTCACTTCAGATGGCTTATCAAGAAGAGATTGAAATAGAAAATTCTCACGGAGATAATGAGACTAAAAGATTAATTATATGGATTCCAAATGATAACAGTAAGATAGATTTTAGTGAAACAGATTCAACTAAAATAAGCATTTATGCAAAAAAGAATGATGAAAAGTACAAAATATGTATTGAAAAAGGTTCTTACAAACAAGAAATATTAGATGGGAATATTAGTAGTTTTGATATAACAACAAAACCAGAAACAATAGACCAAAACACCATTTTACAATATGTTCAAATAGATTTTAAGGTAGATTATAAAATAAGAGGTATAGTAAGAGATTATTCAATCAAATACAATATTAGAAGATGAGGGGTAGTAGTATGTTAGATATCTTTTTAAACAGTCTATGCATCGAATTAAACAGCAACTATATAAAGGTTGTTGAGGGGAGAAAAGGTAAAAAGGCAAAGATTTTAAAGGCAAAGGATATAAAATTAAAAAATTTAAATAGCGGAGTAATAGATGTATTAGATGAAAATGCGATTGTAGAAGCATTAAATAGATTCTTCTTTGAAAACAAGGTATCAAAGAAGAGTGCAAACATAGTTTTATCTGGACTTACAAACCTTCTTGTTAGAGAGGTTACCATACCATACATTCAGAGCGATAAGATATATACGATGTTAAAATATGAATCTGCACAATATTTCCCGGTAAATATAGATAAATATATATTAGACTACAAGGTGCTTGAGGTTTTAAAGGACGGAAAAAACAAAAAACTTAGGCTCCTTGTTTTTGCAGTTCCGAAAAATATAATTGACCAAGTGATGTCAATTGTAAATAAGTTGAATTTAAAGATTAACAGAATTGATATAGAACCAAATGTTTTAACAAGGCTGTCAAAGAAGTTAGAAATAGGAAAAGAACAAAGTGCAATGCTTTTAAATGTAGAAAGAAATTTTTTAACAGCGGTTATTGTAAAGGATGGAATTGTTCAGTTAACAAAGACTTATCCCCACGACCTAAACATAGATGATGAGGGTGAACTAATATCAAATGAGTATAGTGTAAATGAAGTTTACGATAGCATAGCAAAGCTAATAGAATTTTATAAAATAAGGGAAAGACAAGATCTAAACAATGTATTTGTAACAGGTGAACTTTCAAAAAATATTAGGCTTGATGAGGCATTGCCAAAAAAAGTTGCAGTAAATGTGAATTACATAATAGAGCTTGATTTTGTAGAATGTTGTTATGATAAAAATAAATTTATAATTCCAATTTCAACATTTATATAGTATAAGGGGGATATTATGTTAAACCTACAGTTTAATAAAGGTAAGGATATAAACCTACTTGAGGCCTACAATAGGCAGTATAAAAAGAAGACAGAGGATAATAAAAAAATATATATATTTATTTTGGCTGAATTGTCTATATTTTTGGTAATAACAATTATCTCTTTAGTTAAAATAACCTATTACAAAACACAAAATGCCAAATTAACACAGGCAATAAACAATCTAATTCCTTTTGAAAATCAAGTTAAGGAATATACAAAGGTCAAAATGATGTATGAAAATAAAAAGACAATTTTAGATTTAGTGGCAAAGGATAATGAAACATTTAATACTGTCATAACAACCCTTGAGGAGATTATGCCATCAGAGATGGCAATTGAAAATATGACCTTAAGTAAGGATAAGGTTTCCTTTGTAATAAAATCTTCAAAAGAGGAGAATATAGCACAGTTTGTTTACAATATGCAAAATTCTGATGTATTTAAAAATATAGTTTTCAATGGAATTTCAAACCAAGGAATTGAAAAGAGAACATCAATTACTGCAGAGATTGTGAGGAAGTGATGGGTATGTTTAAGTTAACGGAAAGAGACAAAAAGATGCTTTTAATTCTTTTAATTTTCCTTTTAGGTTTAGGTTTTTATTATGCGTATCAAGCTATGTCCTCTAAAATTAGTAGCTTAAAAGAAGAAAACACAAAGCTTTTAGATAGAAAGGCAGAACTTGATAGAGCAGTTGAGGTATATAACAAAAATAAAGATAAAATAGAGGAGACAAAGTTAAATTACTACGATATTTCCTTAAAGATGCCTAACAATTTAGATGAAAAGTTTTGTGTTGTTGACTCATTAAACCTTCTTAGAAAGTATGATGCTGTTATTAATGATTTACCTATATCACAAAAGCAACAGTTTCAATACAATGGCAGCAAAAAAATAGATGGAGCATTTTTTCATAGTATAAAAATAACAACACAATTTACCTATGAAAACCTTAAGAGACTTTTTACAGAGACAGGTGATTTTAACACTTTGTATTCAGTGGATAATTTATCACTTGTTCCTTTAAATAATGGTGACATTATTTCAGCCTCCTTTGATTTAAAGTTTTTTGGTTTTGAAGATAAAGATGCACCTACAAGGCAGTGGCAGGATTTTAATTTAGAAACAGGCAAAGACAAGATTTTTTCAAGTAGTCCTTTAAGAACAACAATAGCAGATACTACGTCAAAGGAATATATAGAGCAGAATAAGGATTTTTTAGTAATGCTATCAACACTAAATTCTCCAGAGACTGCTTTGCAAATAATTAAAACAGGCGAAGATTTTAAAATTTATGGTAAGAATAAACAGATTGAAAAGGCATCAATTGAATTAAAGCAAAACGGTGAAAAACTTTTATACAGGATGTCAACAGAAGGAGACTCCCATCCAAAGGATGGCGGTTTTAAGGAATTTAAAAATAATTCAGAGAATATAATAATATACGTTTACTCAACAGAAAGAAAATATCAGGATGATAAAAATGTTGTTCTTTTAAATGTAAAAAATGAAACCAACAAAAAGGTAATGGTTTATGTTTTTAAAGATGACAAGAACAAACCAAGGCTTAATATAACAGCTACAGGTAACAATATATTTGTTGAAAAGAGATGATGCTATGAAGAGACGTAAGGGATATACATTAGTTGAACTTTTAGTAGCATTTGCTATATTTGCAATTCTAATTGTTCCAGTATCAGGTATGATAAATACAGCAATAAGAGGTAATAAATCCTCAAAAGAAAAATTAGAGTTAGTTAATATATTTAACTATGCCTATGAAAGTTATTTAAATGGAGATGTTAAATTTCAAGATAATAATTTTATAGAAATAGATTATATGGACAATAAACATAAAATAAAATTTGAAAAGGTTAACCAGGCAGAATACCAGATGAAGGGTATAGATTATAACAGTTATGACTTAGTGTTGAAGGTTGATGGAAACGAACTGCAGTTGTTGGAAGGAAATAAAAAGTTAGATGCAAAGCTATTGGAAAAAGAGAAGAGAATTGAAAACAGAGAAAAAGTTAAAAATAGAGTATTTATAAAAGTAACATCAGAAAAGAGTGCTTTTAAATATGAAATAAAAATAAATAAAATAAGAGAAAATGACGATGAAACCTTTACAACTTTACCTGAAGAGGTATTAGATAAGACTATTTCAAATCCCTCTGGAAAACTACTAATTGATGTTAATAATACAGATTATAATATAAATTTTTTAATTGATGGTGTATATAATGGTAATGGTTTAGAAGATAGAATTTTAGCAGTAGATTATAAAAATAAACCAAGTAATGTAAATTTAGCATCAGTTTATCCCAATGTAGAGTTTATAGAAGAGACAGCTACTAATTCTTTAGATAAAAATCAAAGGGTAGAATATGTAAAAATATCAATTTTTAAAAACAGTGATTTGAATAACCCATTAAATGAAAAGATATACGAGTTTTCTAAAATACAAAAATGAGAGTGATGTGTATGGTTAAAAGAAAAAATGGTTCTGCACTGATTTATGTTATATTAATGTTGGCAATATTGTTTACTGTAAGCATTGCGGCAATGCAGATGACATTGGCATCATTAAAACAAAGTAGTAGTTTCTATCAAAAAAATCAAGCATATTATTATGCTGATTCAGGTACCGACAAAATACTATACTTTTTAGATATTATAGCAGATGAAGCAAGAAACTATGCAAATAGTTACTGTTATACTTCTTCAGGTTCTCCTAATTTAAGAAATCCTGAGATTAAAACAATATATGAAAACTATTTAAATAATAAAAGTAAAGAAACGTATGAAAATGAAATGAGAAAAATATTTACAGAAAAATACGTTGAATACATAGATGAATTCTTTAAGAATAATAGTGACTATGCAATAAACAAACAAGTTAAATTAGGAAATGATAATATAGAAATAAATGGTACTTGGAATGAATGGAAGTCAAAAATAAATGATATATTAGTTAATAATGATTATGATGTTGATTTTAATATTATAAGAGATATGGATGAAAATAGTTCAGACTACAAAAGAATATTCAAAAATATATCTAAAAATAATTTGACTTCATATTTAAGAAGTAGTTATCCAATTGAAACATTGTTTGTAAAAATAAGACTCAAAAACAGTGATGTTCAAAGATATATGGTAACAACATTTGAATTTAATCCCTTTAGGGAAAAGGCCTTTGCAGATGAAAATAAAAAAATAATTAGAGGATATAATGGATTATTTGATTATGCATTAATTTCAGGAAGAAATATAATTGTTGCAAATGGAGATAGTACGCTAACAGTGAAGGGTGACATATATGCAAAGGGTACAGGAAATAGTATAGAAGAAAATAAACCCTATGAAAACTATGGGGGAGTTTTAGTAGGAATTGATTCTGAAGCTATACAAAACTTAAAGTTAGGTAAAGCAAGTGAAAATACAACAACTATATTAAGTATAGAACCTTCCTCTGGTAATTTAATTGTTGAGGGTAATATCTATTCAGGATATGTTGATGGTAATGAAAACTTTATAAGTGGCTTTGTTAGAACGGTAACAGAAGGTTCTAAAATAGAGGTTAAGGAGAACCAAAATGGACTGGGTGGAGATATTTGGTGCCATTCTATTATAATAGATGAAAAGGCTGAAGGTTCAAATATAAAAGTTAAGAATGCATATATTGCAGATAACGTATCTTTATATACAAAAAATAGTCAAATCAGTATTGACAATGACCTTGTATCATACGAGGAAGCAAACAGCAATACTAATTATAACAGTTCGTCTTCTATTATTATAAATGATACCTCATCTAAACTTAGAATAGGCGGTAGAGTAATTTTATTTGGAGTTGCCTTTGTTGATGAATTGGTTAGAGGTAGTAATCCATTTAAAACTTTAGAGACTACTGCAATAAATCCAAACTTTATAATTTATAACTATATGAGTAATAAAGAAAAATATAATAGTCATTTTAATTATTATTCCTTGAAAAGTAATAATAATTTTAAATTAAATCTATTTGAGCCGATAAAAAATGCCACTATTGGTAAATCAATAGGTTTTATTTTGGATTATCTTTATTTTTCAAAAGTAGACAGTATCAATTTTGATTACCAATATGATTTTGGAAACAGCATAGAAATTAATGAAACAAAAATATCACAGAGCTACTTTCCTTATTTTTTAGTAGCTAATAATAAAATATACAAATTGGGGAGTGAAAATATAGATTCTATAAATAATATAGATACCATAAAAAAAGAAGTGACTGAACTTACAGAAATGAATGGATTAAGTGAAAGTACAGCACGAGAAGAATCAGAAAAGAAAAAGGCGTATATGTTAGAAAAAATATTTTTTAGGGATAAAGGATTAGTTTCTAATTCATTTTTTGACTATATAGATTTAGATTATTTAAATAATTTACCAGGAAAAAAGATTGAAATTATAGGTGATAAAACATATGTATTAATTCAAGATGGAGATATTGAGATACAAGACTTAAAAAATTATGATGGATGTAGTGTTTTCTTATATAGTAATGGAAATATTACCCTAAATAGCAGTGAAAGTACAAAAATATATGGTACTATTATTTCCAATGGAGACTTGATTGTTAAAGGGAAAAATATTACAATAGAAGCAAATAAAGAAAAATCAAAAAAGTTAATAAACTTCTATTTAAGTAATAAAAAGGAAGACTGTCAGAAATTCTATAGATTTATTGCAAAAGGTATAACAGCAGATGATTATTATCAACAAGACATTTATGCTGGGCTTGAAGAAAAGGCAAAGACTAATATTTTAATTAAATCTAAAAGGCAAATAGTAATAAAATAGCCCTAAGGGGTTTAGGAGGTGAAAACCTTGAAAAAAAGAATACTTGCTTTAGTTTTGGTTTTAGCGATTGTTTTAGGCATCGGTTGGAGTAGAATGACAAAAGCTTCAGGTGTGAAGGAGTTTAGTGCAAAAATTTTAACACAAAGTGAAATAATTAGAGTAGGAGAAGAAGTTGAATTGCAGTTTAACTATAAAATAAATGGACAAGGGAATAATATATCCAATATATGTATAACTTATCCTATACCTGCTAACTTTGAAGTATCAACTTTACCAGATAGATGGAATATAGTTGTCAATACACTAAAGGGCAATGATTTAAATTTTAATCCAAATGGAAGTATTTCATTTAGCGTAAAGTTGAAGTCAAAATCTTTAGGTAAATTAGAAAATTTTGGGACTGCTACATTGACGTATAATTATAATAAAGGAAATGATAAGACGAAAGAAGTGACTTCAGAGACCTTAACTGACCAAGTAAAACTATTTAATAGAGTAAGCAATGCTCCACTAAGTTCATTAATCATAGATCCAACAAACATAAACATAGAGGCAAATATAAAGAATAAAAGAACGGATAATGGAAATAGTTATCTTTATTTAGATGACCCTATAGAAGTTGAATACAAATTAACACCACAGGGTGAAATAAATGTCGACAGAAAACCAGTAGATATTGTTTTAGTAGTGGATAATTCTGGTTCAATGCAAGAAATACAAAATGGATATGTTTACAAATATATTATAAAAGAATTTAAAAAGTATAAAGGAGGATATAATTTTAATAACCCATATAAAATATATTATACAAATTTAAAGGAAGATAAAGAATACTATAATAATAGAGAAATATACGATTATCATACATTAAATTGGTTTTATTATAAGTCTTTTGATAATCCATATTTCCTTAAAACAAAAATGTATAGTACTATATTGGCTGCAAAAAATTTGATAAATAAAATTTATGATGAAAGTATTTCAAACGGTAAAGATGATAAGGTTGCAATATATGGGTTTAATTACAGAGTAACTAATCCTAATGATACTTTATTAGGTATAAGAGATATAAATAATAAGAACAATTTAATTGAAAAAATTGATAGTATGTATGGAGCTTATCAAACTAATATTCACGATGGTTTATTAGTTGCAAAAAATAGTTTAAATGCAGACAATAGAGATGCAGAGAAACATATAATTGTCTTGACTGATGGTATGCCGAATCTATATATGTATGACGATAATGTTTATTCAGGTGAAACCAAAGCCAAGCAAAAAGTCCTTGAGGAAATTGATAATATAAAAAATATGGGATATAAAGTTCATTTTATAGGACTTGATACAGAAAATGGAGCAATTAGTACATCCTTCTTTAGTGATATAGAAAAAAAAGAATCTGGTATAAGTAAAATAATAAAATCAACTGAAGAATTACAACCTCTATATAACGAAATATACCAGGCTATAACAAAGTCAGTAGTGTATAGTGAATTTAAATTTGAACAAAATCTACCAGAAAAGCTTCAAGTTGAAGAAGTATATGTTAATGGAACAAAGTTAGACAGCACACAGTATAGTATTGTAAATGGAAAATTAATAGTTGGTTTAGATAGTATTGTATTTGAAAACAAAAAAGGTACTCCACCACCATTAACTATTAATGTTAAATATAAATCTAATGATACAGGTGTTATAAATTTAAATGAGGCAATAATTAGTGGCCAAAAATTAGTAGAAGGTTCAAGTTATAACTATACAAATAGCTGTCAGATAGGAAGCATTGAAATAAGGCCAAGAGATTTTTATAATTATGTAAATTTTAATAACATCGAGGTTAATAGAAGCTTAATACCAAACAACACTTATGTTACAGTAAAAGTAGATATAACAAATAAACAATTGTTTAATATGGATTCTAATGCAAAAGTTGAATTGATTTTAACTCCTATCACAGATGGTGGAGTTGAAGCTATAAAGGATAGCCAGCAGAATAATTTCATATATAATGCTTCAGCGGAAAGTAAAAGTGATAGATTTAAATTTAGGATAACAGATGACAATGTAAAGGATAAAGAAGTTACTATAAGAATAACAGCTATAAAAGTAACATACAAAGGCGTAGAGTATAATATAACTCAAGATATTTATAAGTATTTTGGTAATGAAACCCCTTCAATTCCTGTAATGGTTAAAAAGTTTACATTGAGATAAAGTGGCATTTCGCCACTTTTTCTTTTTGTTTTCGTAACCAATTATTTACTATTTTAAAAGTAGGTTGTTATAAAATCAAATTAAGAAAACATAAAGAATTAGGGGTTGGGATTATGAGAAGAAAAATATACATTGCCCTCATAATATTACTTTTTTCACTTCTTCTTTTGATGTCACCTAAGATATATATAGGATTTTAGTATTTCTTGTAATATAGCCTCATAAATGTTAAAATATATATCTACAAAACTTTGTTGTTGGAGGAGTATTATGAGGCTACCAGAGAAATTTTTAGATAGAATGAAGGAGCTTTTAAAGGATGAGTTTGAGGATTTTTTAAAGAGCTATGAGGGAGATAGATATCAGGGAATTAGAGTAAATACCCTAAAGATTAGCGTTGAGGATTTTTTAAAATTATCTCCCTATAAAATATTAGATAGAGTGCCTTGGGAGGAGAGGGGTTTTTACATTGAGGAAGAAAAGCCAGGTAAAGATCCTTATCACGCTGCAGGGCTTTTTTATGTGCAGGAACCAAGTGCAATGTCTGTTGCACCACAGGTTCAAATTAAAAAGGGTGAAAAGGTTTTAGACCTTTGTGCATCCCCAGGTGGAAAATCCACACAGGCGGCATCATATTTGCAAGGAGAAGGCCTTCTTGTTTCAAACGAGATAAAGCTTAAAAGAGCTCAAATACTTGTTCAAAATATAGAAAGAATGGGAATTAAAAATGCTGTTGTTACTAACAACTCACCAGAGGAGTTAGAGAGGGTATTTACAGGATATTTTGACAAGGTTATTGTAGATGCACCCTGTTCTGGAGAAGGTATGTTTAAAAAGGACAAGGATGCCTTAAATTATTGGAGTGTGGAAAATGTCCTAAACTATCAGGCAATGCAAAGACCTATCTTAAGGTCAGCTGCAAATATGCTAAAGCCTGGTGGACTTATGGTATATTCAACCTGTACATTTTCAATTGAGGAAAATGAGTTTATAATAGATGAGTTTTTAAAGGAAAACAAAAACTTTGAGCTTGTAAACATAGAAAAGAAATATGGTTTTAGGGAAGGATTTTACGAAGTCTTTAATAATCCAGAGCTAAAAAAGGTTGCAAGGCTTATGCCCCATAGATTAAAGGGAGAAGGACATTTCCTTGCCCTACTTAGAAAACTTGATGGAGACGTTGAAATACCTAAAATGCTAAAGAGCAACATAGGGAAAAGGGATATAGATGATTTTAGAAGATTTGTTAAGGATACCTTGAAGTTTGAGTTTGATGATGAAAGACTTATCTTAAGAGGAGATAGGCTCTACTATGTTCCAGAGGATTGCTTTGATTTAAAGGATTTAAATGTACTGCGTCCAGGAATACTTCTTGGAGAGTTTAAGAAAAATAGGTTTGAACCAGACTATGCCCTATCAGCAACTTTAAAGATGGATGAAGTATATAGAAACATAAACTTTACAAGGGACTCAGAGGAAATAAAAAAATATATTGAAGGTTACACTCTAAACGTTGATTTAGAGGACGGATGGTACCTTATAAATGTTGATGGCTATTCCTTAAGCTTTGGAAAAGTTGCAAAGGGAGTATTGAAAAATTACTTCCCAAAAGCCCTAAGATGGCAATAGAGAAGGTAAGCATAAAGGTTAAACTTAGGCTGTTGAAAAAGTTATATATTGATTAGCCCCATGAAGGATTTCTTGGGCATCGATTCATTTCGCTAAGCAATTCTAAGCTTTTCTTTGTTTGAAAA
>NZ_JAIHAO010000038.1:0-18359 GCF_020054765.1 Caloramator sp.
AAAAAGTCCGTAATTCGGCACAGGACGTGCCGAGCCGAGCGGCCATCAGGACGATGGCATCGCGAGGGTAGGACTTTTTCAAACAAAGAAAAGCTTAGAGTTGCTTAGCGAAATGAACGAATGCCTAAGAAATCCTTCATGGGGCTAATCAATATATAACTTTTTAAAAAGACTGAAGGGCCTTATCCCTTTTTTATTATTCGAAACAGCTTCCGCCTATAAATTCCTTTATTATAGAATTCTTTGGAATTATATCCTCATCCTCAACTGATATAAAATATTGCAGGAAGGATAGAAGCCTTTTTGCTTCAATGTAGGCTGGGCTATCCTTTTTAATCTCAAGAAGAAGAGGCTCTGCATACTTTTTAAGTATGCTCATTTCATATACAAGGGTTGAATTAAACATTACATCTGCATCCTCTTGGAATGGGAAAATGTTTTTCTCTTCTCCTCTTCTTACACTTGGCCAAGACAGGATAGTAGCCTCTGCATTTCTTCCCCTTGAACGATTGTCCCTTACAATTCTTCTAAGCAGCCTCACATCAGTTGTGGGTATTCTATTATGATTATCAATATTTAATTGAGTTAAGGCACTTATATATATTTTAAACTTATTTTCCCTTGGGATTGCATTTGTTAGCATTTCATTTAGTCCGTGTATTCCTTCAATTACCAGAATGGAATTGGGTTCCATTTTGTATTTGTGTCCCTTCCATTCCCTTTTGCCTTCTATAAAATTAAAGGTTGGAATCTCTACTTCTTGACCATCTAAAAGTAATGCAAGGTGCTTATTAAATAGCTCTAAGTCAAGTGCATATATTGACTCAAAATCATATTCTCCATTTTCATCAAGGGGAGTTTTTTCCCTATCTACAAAATAATCATCTAATGATATCGGATGAGGCTTTAATCCTAAAACCCTCAGTTGAATAGACAGCCTCTTTGAAAAGGTTGTTTTACCTGAAGAAGACGGCCCTGCAATTAATACAATCTTTACCTTATCCTTGTTTTCATAAATTTTATCTGCAATTTGGGCAATCTTTTTCTCGTGAAATCCCTCTGCAACTAATATTAGTTCATTCATCTCCTTGTTTACAACCTTGTCGTTTAATGCACCAACATCTGCAACATCAAGTATCTTTGCCCATTCCTCTGTCTCTTTAAAAACCTTTGCAAGTTTAGGCACATCTCTAAACTTAATTAGTTTTGTTGGATCATTTTCCTGAGGATAAAGAAGCAAAAATCCTGGATCGTGGAACTTCAAATCAAATAGTTTTAAATATCCTGTTGAAGGCACCATTGGCCCATAGAAGTAGTCATAAAGATATCCACATCTGTATAAATTTATATATGGAAGATTTACATATTTTAAAAGTCTTAATTTATCCTTCATTCCATAGCTTTGGAATATCTTTAGTGCCTCCTCCTTTTTAACCTTTATTTTTTCAATTAGTTCATCCGAATCTATAATCTCCTGCATTCTCTTTTTTATAAGTTCTATATCCTTCTCCTCTATCTTTCTTTCATAGTGTATCTCTCCATATAGAGCTTTATTTAAGGAATGCTCTATAGTAACCTCAGCACCTGAAAATAGATCCTCGACAGCCTTTATAAAAACAAATGTTAAACTCCTAAGATATGTCTTAACTCCAAAGGGACTTTTTAGCGTTATTGGAAGAACTTCAACATCATAGTGAATCTTTTTAGTTAGCTCTTCAATTTCTCCATCTACCATTGCAACAACAGGATCCTTAAGATCTTTTCCTGTCTTTAATATATCAAGTAAACTGCTTCCTACATTTGCCTTTAATATTTCTCCAGTATCCATCCTCTTTACTGTAATTAGTTTTTCCATAGTTATCCCCCTTTTATAGAGTGTAGTTTATTATATGCAGTAATTCGTTAAATGTTACATATATAATTTATTATATTTTACTTAATTATTTTAATTTTTTCTACTTTAGTTTATCAAAAATTATAGACTCAACATATATTATATTGAAAAGATAAGGGGGGGATAATATGAAAACCTTTGCTGTATATACAGCTAATTTAAACTCATCCAGCGTAACTTGTATTGACACAACCACTGATAAAGTTATCGCTAATATACCTGTTGGAAGTAACCCCTATGATGTAGTAGCAACCCACGACGGCAGATATGTATTTTCTTTAAACTCTGGTGACGGAACTGTAAGTATGATTAACACAGCAACAAATACTGTAGTATCGACAATAACAGTCGGACAATTTCCTATGTCTGGAGTAATAAGCCAAGATGACTCATTCCTTTATGTAGCCTGTCGTGACAGTGAGTATATTGCTGTTGTAAATATCTTATCTCAAACTTTAGTTACTACAATACCTCTTAACTTTAAGCCTGTTAGAATGGTTATAACACCAGATGGCAAATATATATTTGTACAGTGTATAAATGCCTTTAATGTACCAGTAATTGATACAGAAACTCTGTCTATTATAAAAAGAATTACTCTTCCTACTTCTTTGACCTATACACCAACCGACCTTTTAATGAGTAAAGATGGAAAATATGTATACTTTGTAAGTTACCAAAGACCTTTTATAGGAATGATATCCGTTGAAAATCTTGAACTTTTAACACCATATATAACCTTCACATCAGGAGTATTTAATCCAACATCAATATGTACCTCTAAAGATGGAAAATATGTATTCGTTGCAGGTTTAAGCAGAACAACTGGTATGATTATGCAGCTATCTACAACACCTCCTCTTAGAATAATAAAAACCAAATTCTTATTTGCTGTACCCTATAAATGTGAAGCAACTCCAGATTCTAAAAAACTTATTACACTTAACTCAACTTCAGGTAGTATAACAATATTTGATATAAACAATCTTGATAGTAATAAAACAGTATATTTAGGAGGTTCTTTAACCGATATTGAAATAAGACCAGAATCTAAAATTGCCTACGTTACAAACCAAATTTTAAATATAGCAATAAGAGTTGACCTTGAACACGCAAATCCAGTATCTGCACTTCCAACAGGAAACTATCCTATTTCGCTGCACGGTACTTTAATAGAAGTTCCAACACCTTCCTCACTGCTTCTATGTAGAGCATTAAAAGCAGAAACAAATGACATAGAACTTACCAAAAATGCAAGTATTAATGTAACCGTAACACCTACCCTTGACCAAAGTCCTGAAGCTATAATATATGGAAATATCACTGCCCCAGACAACAATCCTATTGTTAGTGCTTCAGTAAAGGTTCTTACCACCGATGGATATACAATTTATCACGACATAACCGATAGCAAAGGATTCTTTACAGGAAGACTTCCTGCGGGGGAATATACCTTAATAGTTGTGTCTCCAGACTACAATTTATCCTATGTTGGGGATTTTATATTAGAAGGCGGAGAACAGAAAAATTTAAGCCTACTATTAAATGACAATATAGTATCTAAGCTTGGTGTAATATTTGGAGAAGCTTTAGGAAGTACACTTGAAGGAATAGTAAATGGTGGTGCAAATCTTTATAGAAATGAAGATGGAACAGATAGATTATATGTTCACAGTTTCACAAGTATAAACGGCAGATATAGGATAGCATATTTACCTCAGGGAATATACACCTTAAGAATTGCAGCTAATGGCTATCTCCCACAGGATTCGCTTGTAGTAATCGATAAAGACTATATGGTTATATCTTCAACTAACAAACTTTCAAAGGATCCTACAAATCCTCAGGGCAAAATATCAGGTACAGTTGTGTATAACGGTATACCTGTTGATAAATGCCTTGTTGAATTATATAGACGTGAAGGAGATATGAAATATATTGTTGCAATAGCTGAAACAAAATCCGATGGTTACTTTGAATTTGAAAGCCTTTCTGCTGGAACTTACTTTATAGAGACATTTAAGCTAATTCCTCAAAACTAATTATTTTTTAAAATTAGTATGAGGACTTCTAAATGCTCATACAGTTTGTTGACAAACCTGTTTGTTAGCTACAGTATGAAAAAGCCCCATGAAAGGATTTTAATGGGCTCTTTCATGAGCTTTAGCAATTCTTAGCTTTTCGACTTTGAAAAAAGTCCGTAATTCGGCACAGGACGTGCCGAGCCGAGCGACCATCAGGAGGATGGCATCGCGAGGGTAGGACTTTTCAAACAAAGAAAAGCTTAGAATTGATTAGCGAAATGAACGAATGCCCAAGAAATCCTTCATGGGGCTTATAACTTTTTCAACAGCCATATGAGCACCTCTAAGTACTCCTACTACTCTATATCTTTTTTACATTTTTGTAATCTATACAGTGTCTCCTCTTTTCCTATAATCTCAAATACATCAAATAGAGGTGGTGATACCTTTGAGCCTGTTACTGCAATTCTAAGAAGCATAAAGAGTATTTTAGTCTTTGTGTTTATTTCATCACAAAGTCTTCTCATCTCTTCCTCTAAATATACCTTATCCCAGTTTTGTATCTTTTCTAAGTGTTTTATTGACTCATCTAAAAGCCTTATTATTTCATCTCTATCTATTTTTTTAATTGATTCTATTATAAAATCTAAGGAATACTCCATTGGACTTTCATAAAACATCCTAAAGGCATCCTTTGCTTCATCAAGCCTCTTTAATCTTTCCTGTTCAACTTCAACTATTCTCTTTAATTTTTTATAATCATCCTCTGTCTTCTTAAAATAGTCTTGTCCTTCAACAAAGGGTAAAATAAGCTCATATAATTCCTCTACACTCTTTTTTCTGATGTAGTGGCCATTGTACCATTCAAGTTTTTTAAAATCAAATACAACATTAGAGTTGTTTATATTGTCTAAACTAAACTTATCTATCATCTCATCTATGTTCAAAAACTCTTGGCCATCCTTTGGATTCCACCCTAAAAGCACTATAAAGTTCAATACTGCTTCCTTCAAATAGCCCATATCCCTATATTCGCCAATATAAAGTGCACCATCCCTTTTTGAAATCTTACTTCTATCTTCATTTAGTAAAAGTGGAAAATGCACATATTGTGGAATCTTAGCAGAAAGTGCCTCTAAAATTAACACTTGGCAGAAGGTATTGGGTATGTGTTCTTGGCTTCTTAAAACATGGGATATTTTCATTAAATAGTCATCTATTGCTGTTGCAAAGTTATATGTTGGAACTCCATCAGATTTTCTTATGACAAAATCCCCCATTAGATTTCCATCCCACTTAAGTTCTCCCCTTACTGCATCATTGAAGGTTATTATTTTATTAGGAACTTTAAATCTTACAACAGGTTTTAATCCTTTATTTAGTTTGTCCTCTATCTCTTCCTTTGTTAAATTTCTACATCTACCTGAATATTTTGGCGGAAGTTTTTGTTCAATCTGTCTTTTTCTTTCCTCCTCAAGCTCCTCCTCACTACAAAAGCAAAAGTACGCATATCCTTCATCTATCAATTTTTGTATGTACTTATCATAAATATGTAGTCTTTCTGACTGCCTATAGGGGCCATAGGGTCCCCCTACATCTGGCCCTTCATCCCAGTTTATTCCGAGCCATCTTAAACCTTCAAATATACCTTCTTCAGATTCCTTAGAATTTCTTTTCATATCGGTATCATCTATTCTTAAAATAAACTTACCATTATTTTTTTTGCAAAAAGATAATTATAAAGTGCATTTCTTGCAGTACCAACGTGGCAGTTTCCAGTTGGACTTGGTGCAATTCTAACCCTAACCTCCATCTATAACACCTTCCTATTTAAATTTTTAATATCATTTTCTATTATTTTTGATAAATAAGAATCCCCTGAAACCTTTGTAACCTTTAGAGCTAAATTTAATATTTCCTCCTTATCTGCACTACTACAGTAGAGTGCATTTGCACATTCCTCTAAAGCCTGTTTATATTTACCTCTACTAAAATATTCCTCAGCCATAATTTTTCTAAGCTTATCATCATAGGGGTCTATCCCCCTCATCAATCTTCCCTCTAATAAATCATCATAATCATACATATCCTCAATAAAAAGAGCCACTTCTCTATGGGCATCCTCTGGAATATCTATAAAATCCTCCTGCCAATAGCTGTATCCTGTTAGGCACAAGGATTTTTTAAGCGATTTTTTTAAATATGTATAACCATCCATCTTACCTGAAAAAATAAGGTGTCTCCCAAGTATATAATATGGTGCAAAATAAGTACTGCAGGCCTTTATAGCCATATTTATATAGCTAACTCCCTTTTTAAAATCTCCATTTTCAAGACAATATTTGCCAAGATAACATAGGCTCTGTACTGCTTTTTTATCTCTATTCACCATAAGCCTATGATAATCTATTTCAGACTTGTATTGTTTTATTTCGTTAAAATCAAAACCATAATCCTTTGATAAAATCAAACATCTTTCAATGCACTCCTTTGAGGCATTTATATTCTCCTCAAAGGAATATTCATCAACACCATTAATCGATGCAAAATAATCATCCAGCATACATCTATATAAAAATGACTCAAAATTTGAAGATAATATAACAAAATTAGAAGTTTCGTGAAGGTATAGCCCTATAAAATAATCATTAACCTCAGGGCCATATTTATAAAAGCAGTATAAATCTCCATTACTTATATCCCCAAAAGGAATTAATCTAAAATCCATCTTACCAGGAATCCTTAAAATATTTGCAGATATATTTTCTGGATATTCAAATCTACAACTGCCAAACTGAATATCTCCACCATATCTATATATAAATTGTTTATATTCCTTAGGTAAAAAATACCCATACTTCATTTCAAATTTTTCTAATCTTCCTTTTGCCATACCTTAGTTCCTTTCTTTAAAATGTACTAATTAAATTATATTAATAATCCTAATAATTTACAAGCAAATTGCAAACAATTCTAAATAGTTAAAATTGAATTATACAGGTTTAAAATATAATTTTATTCAAATAATACAACATAGGAGGTAAAATTATGGTTGTATTTGTTCGAACAATAATTTTATATATATTTGTCACCCTTGCAATGCGTCTTATGGGTAAAAGACAAATAGGTGAGCTTCAGCCCTTTGAACTTGTAGTTGCACTAATGCTTTCAGAACTTGCAACACTCCCTATGCAGGATACGGCTATACCTTTGATTCACGGAATAATTCCTATTTTAACCTTAATGACACTTGAAATACTAATATCCTTTTTAACCTTAAAAGTTGAATTTTTAAGAAAGGTCTTTTGCGGAACCCCTGATATTTTAATAAAACACGGAAAAGTATCTGAAGAAGAGTTGAGAAGGCAACGCTTTAATTTAGATGACTTGATTGAAGAACTTAGAATGATGGGATACCTTGACATTGCAGACATTGAATATGCAATACTTGAAACCAGTGGAAAACTCAGCATAATCCCTAAAGCAGAAAAATCACCTGCAACAAGAGAAGATTTAAACTTAAATCCCCAATCTGTAAAGTTACCCGTTAGTATCATACTTGATGGGGTTTTAAATAAAAAGAATCTATCTATAACTGGTCACGACCTTAATTGGCTTATGGAAAATTTAAAAAGTAAGGGTATTGAAGATATTAAGGATGTATTTATAGCTATGATAGATTCTAAAGGAAATCTTTTTATTCAAAGGAGGGAAAAGGATGAAGAAAAGATTAAAAAGTAATATAAAGACATCCCTAATTATCCTCCTTCTTTTTACATCTATTATTTCTATAGGATTATTGGTAAATAATTTTTTAAATAATACAACATATTCTTTATTAAATTCAATATATGTTATACAATTAAATATAGAAAGCGATAATTGGGATGTATCATATAACGAAATTGTGAAACTTAAATCTGAATGGCAAAAAAACGAAAGAGTTTGGAGTGCTTTAATTCACCACGACGAAATAGATAAAATATCTGAAAATATGGAACTTCTTATAGAATATATAAAGGCAAAGGACAAAACTAATTCATTAAGCCACATTGCTGTATTAAGAAAATATATAGAACATATACCTGAATTGGATAAATTAAACCTACAAAATATTTTTTAAAAAAATTATTTGCTTACGCCTAAAAATATACTATAATATACATAGTGCCTATTTGTCCCATAGGGACTATTTATGTCCCATAATACATATAAAGGAGGATTTACAATGCCACTTGTTACAACTAAAGAAATGTTTAAAAAAGCCTATGAAGGCGGATATGCAATTGGTGCTTTTAACATCAACAACCTTGAAATACTTCAAGGTGTTGTAAAGGGTGCAAAGGCTAAAAATTCACCAGTTATACTTCAATGCTCAACTGGTGCACTTAAATATGCAGGCCCAAAATATCTAAGAGCTATGGTTGAAGCTGCTGCTGAAGAAACAGGAATTGATATAGCACTTCACCTTGACCACGGTCCAGATTTAGATGCTGTAAAACTTGCAATAGCAAGTGGATTTACTTCAGTTATGTTTGATGGTTCACACTATGATTTTGAAGAAAACATAAGAAAGACTAAGGAAGTTGTTGAATATGCACACGCACACGGTGTTGTTGTTGAAGCTGAGCTTGGTGTGCTTGCTGGAGTAGAAGATGACGTTGTTGCTGCTGAGCACGTTTACACTGACCCAGACCAAGCTGTTGAATTCGTTGAAAGAACTGGATGTGACTCCCTTGCAATAGCTATTGGTACATCCCACGGTGCCTTCAAGTTCCCACCAGATTATGAACCACAACTAAGATTTGATATACTCGAAGAAATACAAAGAAAGCTTCCAAACTTCCCAATAGTTCTTCACGGTGCATCAGCAGTTGATCCAGAAACTGTTGAAATGTGCAACAAGTTTGGTGGAAACATTGCAAACGCTAAGGGAATTCCAGTTGAAATGCTAAGAAAGGCTGCTTCAATGGCTGTATGTAAGATAAATATGGATACAGATTTAAGACTTGCTATGACAGCAGCAATAAGAAAGGTATTTGCAGAAAACCCAGCTGAATTTGACCCAAGAAAGTACCTTGGTGCTGGTAGAGATGCTATACAAAAAGTTGTTGAATACAAGATTGAAAACGTTCTTGGTTCAGCAAATAGACTATAATTTAAAGCAGACCTATATGGTCTGCTTTAGTTTTTTGAAAAAGTTGTATATTGATTAGCCCCATGAAGGATTTCTTGGGGCTTTTTCAGATTTTAACTAACAATTAGGTTTGTTAACAATCTGAATTTCTATTATTTTTAGCATAAGAAACTATTGAGTATTCCCCTCTTTCAACATTATAAAAGAGGTACTCCCCTTGTGAGTTTGTTCTTGTAAATTTTATAAACCTTCCATCCTTTGTTTGAAGTACAACAAGTGCATCCTTAACTCTATTGCCTTCATTATCTACTATAACACCACTTATTGTGCCATAAATCATATTAGGTTTAATTTGAGGATATACAATTAATGAATTAAGTCCAGGTCTTAAGCATATTCTTTCTTTATAGTAAAACATATTGTTTTCTGCCTTAATTATATATGTTCCACTTGCAACCTTGTCAATTAAAAACATACCATTCTTATCTGTAACAGTTCTTTCACATAGTGTAAGTATTCCATAATAACAGGAATATATTTCTACTTGGCACATATCAACTGGTTTGTTATTAAAAACTACTCTCCCAACCAAAATAGATAATACATTTTCAAGCTTATTTAAAATTATTGTTAAGTTTATTTTTTGTTCATCAAATAAAAATATATGCTGAAAGTCTGATGTAGAATACCCTTCACAGGTTGCAAATATCTTATAGCAATTCTTATTATTAAAAATAAATAATTTAAAATTTCCATATCTATCAGTAATTGTATGTTCAATTGGATTCGAAAACACATCTAAAACCTTAACACAGGCACCACATATACCATTCCCCTTTGAATTGATAACTCTTCCTTCTATAATTTTTATAGCATTTTTTCTATCTTCTATCCTCCCATCAATTCTAATCTCATTATCCATAAAATCACCACCAATACCACCTACTACATATTATTCACAACATACTTTTTTTGTCATATTATATTACAGGAAAGAAAAAGGAGTATTTTCTATGCCAATTGATATTAGAAAGGTAATGATGTACTTTGAAGAAAAATTCAACTTAATATACAGTAAACTTGATACTTTAAACAACTCTTTTTGTGTATGTGAAACTGTTACTAAAAGTATTACAAGGGAAGAAGCAATTATAATAAAGCCTAATACTCAAAATATTATAATTAAGGATATAATTGTCTCATCTATATTTGATGATAACCCTATGTGTGAAATTAAAGTAAACTTTGGGTTATCCTATGTAATACTCGTTATAACAAAGGAACAGCCAACTCTACACATAAACCTCACAAATGGAATACTACTTAAATACAATCTACCTGCTACAGCAAAGATTGAAAATGGTTGTAGCAGTGCATCCATAACCTTAATATACAAAACTCTTTAGGGGGGATATAAATGTCAAATCAAGTAAGTGACCTATATATTTTAGGTCAATCAGTTGCAAAGGAACTTACAGGTATAGGACAAGAAATTCGTATTGACCTTGATCTACAGCCAAACCCAAACATTGACTCAGGTACAATTATAGGTACTATTAAGGATGAAAACGGAAACCCAATACCTGGTGCAATAATAAAGATATTTGATGCACAGGGTAACCCAATAGCCCACACCTTTACAGATGCACAGGGTAATTATACCTTCTCTCCATTCCCTCCTGGAACACAATACTATATCTCTTCAATTGCTCCAGGATTTATATTTTCACCATTACAACTATTTGCACTTCAAGCAAGACAACAGCTTCAAATTGACATTACACTTACCTCTGACCCTAAAGCAAACCTTTCTATTATTGCAGGTGATGTATTTGCAACAACAAGTGAACCAATACAAGATGCAATAGTTCAGCTATTTAAAGTAAACCAAGACCAAACAGAAACATTAATTGGAACAACCTTTACTAACCAAACAGGACAATTCCTGTTTATGGATATAGACCAAGGAACCTATAAGATAAGAACAAGTAAATTTGGATATGTAAGCGATACTTCAACTATATTAATAGATGCAAATAGAATGATAGGTAAACTTGTTATCACACTTAACGTTGATCCTAATGCTTCAAAGGGTACTATCTCTGGTTATATTAAAGATGACAACAACCAACCAATTGAAAATGCTGTTGTTACTCTTTACAGGGTTGAAGCTGATGGTAAACTTACACCAATTAAATTTACAAGAACTAATGCTCAAGGTATGTATCTATTCTCAGACGTTCCAAACGGTAATTACAAAGTTAAGGCTAATAAATTATCTGTATAAAAAAGTGCCCAGAAATCTGGGCACTTTTTTACTGTCCATTATTTTGTTCACCTGTGCTTTGTCCCCCATTATTTTGCTGACCTATCTCTTGGTTATTTTCTGATTGGTTACCCTCCTGTTCATTTCCACCCTGATTCGATTGACTACCTTGGTCAGCATTTCCTTGTTGATCGTCTTGTTGATCGTCTTGTTGATTGTCTTGTTGATCGTCTTGCTGATTGTCTTGTTGATTGTCTTGCTCTGTTGTTGTATTTTGCTTTTCTTTATCACTACTATTTATTTCGTCTTGTTTTTTGTTATCTATATAATCATCAACATCCTGTGAATCCGTCTCATTTTTTATCTCTTCCTTTGGTATTTCCAATTTAATAACAGGGGGCTTTTTGCCTCTCTTATCAATAGGCTTGTCTTGCGAATGATAGTTGTTTACCATATAGATTGGTGTATTAGATAAAGCTCCTGATGCTGAATATAAAAACTTTTCAAGCATAATGGCATTCTTTTGAAAATCAGGTATTAAAACACTCATACCATTCACATATGTTTCCTCAAAGGTATAATCAAAGGGAACTCTTGCCTTTTCAACTGGAGTGTTTCCAAATTTGTAGGCTGTGTAGCCTATATTCATAAGTTTTGTTGTAGGTATATTTGTTTTTATATATGGAAGTACTGCCTTTGCTAACTCAGGTAGCTTAAATACACTTACACCTCTTACCTTATCTATTAAAAGCCCTAATACCTTTCTTTGCCTCTCTGTTCTTTCATAATCTCCATTACCTACTTTTCTTATTCTACAATAGGAAAGTGCCTGTTGACCGTTTAGCTTTTGATAACCTGGACCTGAAAGTAGGGTTGAGTTTTTACCATTTACCTGTTTTATATACTTATTTATCTCTGCTACTTCATAATCCTTAACCTCAACCTCTACCCCTCCAAGTGTATCAATAACATCTTGGAAGGCATTAAAATCTATGCAAATATAATATTGAACGTTAACCTGAAAATCCTCATATAAAGTTTTCATTAAAAGTTCTGGTCCACCTAATGTAAAGGCAGCGTTTATTTTATGAGGCCTGTACCCTGGTATTGGAACATACATATCCCTCATAAAGGAGGTAAGTTTTATTGTTTTATTGTTTGTATCTAATGTTGCAAGTATTATGGAGTCTGTTCTTGCAGCCTCACCCTTTTCCCTTGCATCTATTCCTATTAATAGTATATTAATAAAACCCTTTTCTTCTTCATATTCAAACTTTTGCCTTTCCTCTTTAGATGAAAAGAAACCCTTTGGAGTTGGAACGTGTATTGTATCATTTATATAGTAAAAAACACCCAAAGTCAGTCCAACTAAAATAATTATTGGAATTAATATATATTTTAGCTTCTTCATATTAACCTCCCTAATGATAAAATATACCTAATATATTATGCCATAAAAATATATAACAAACAATTGATTTATATGAATAAAATGTAAAAAATTACTTATAAAAAATATTTCTACAAAAGTCATTCATATTTTACTGTACATTAAAAGAGGTAATTTATTGCATCTACCCAACAAATTACCTCTTTTATATATTATTTATTTGTAAAAATTACATAATCATAAGGCTTAAGTTGATATTTTTGAACGCCATTTTCTGTAACTTCTACGGCATTTCCCTTTATTATTTTGTCAAATCCATTGCCATTAATTAATTGCTTATCAATTAGTACATTCTCTTCCCTTATGTTTACAATAACAAGTCTTTTCTCACCATTTTTATCCCTTATAAATGAAACAGCAAGGGGTGTTGTATCAAAGGAGACTATATCTCCATATTTCATTACATCATCACTTAATCTAAACTTAATAAAATCCCTATAGAAGTTAAGTAGTGAATTTGGATCCTTATCCTGTTCTTCTACAGATGGTGAATACTCCCCTACATTGTGTTTTATTAACTCCCACTTTGTTTGTCCTTGGCCAGTTGTTCTATACCACTTAAAGGGTTCCCTTATCTCTTCATCTGGTTTGTGTCCCTTCATTCCTATCTCTTCACCATAATATATAAATGGATTTCCTGGTAAACTTAAATAAATTGCTGCTGCTGCCTTGTTCTTTTCTACACTATCAAGTTTTGACATAACTCTATCAATATCGTGGTTTGTTAAAAATGGTGCATCTACATAGTCTTTATATTCAGATTTATATTTATCATATGTATACTTTAATCTTTGTGAAAATTTAGTAGAAAATCCTGTGTTTAATGCCTCAATTATTTTTTCTGCAATGTTGAAGTTGAAGCAGGAATCGAAGGCTGTAAAGAAGGGTGCTATCTTTGATTCTGAATCCCAAACTTCACCAACTATGTATGCATCATTTTTTAAACTTCTTACATAATTTGAAAATTCCTGCCACCAAGCAACTGTATCCTTAAACCTCTTACCATCATATATATGTAGGGCTGCATCTATTCTAAATCCATCAACACCTTTATCTATCCAAAACTTTGCTGCATCCTTTATTTCTTTTCTTACCTTTTTATTATCAAAATTCAAATCTGGCATCTCTGACCAGAAAGTAGCATAATAATAGTTTTTACTGTCCTTAGTATGCCAAGCCTTTTGTCCTATACCTGAAAGCTCTCTTAGATTTGTATCCTTATCTGACCAAATATAATAGTCCTTATACTTTCTGTCTCCCTTTAAAGCCTTTTCAAACCAAGGATGTTTGCTGCTTGTATGGTTTGGAACAAAATCTAATATTACTCTTATTCCATTTTCGTGTGCCTTATTAACTAAATTTTCAAAGTCCTCCATTGTACCAAAATCCTTGTTTATTCCCTTATAATCCGTAACATCATATCCGTGATAGCTTGGTGATGGATATATAGGATTTAGCCATATTGCATTTGCTCCTAAACTTTTTATATAGTCTATTTTTTCAGTAACTCCATTTAAGTCTCCTACTCCATCTCCATCAGAGTCATAGAAGGACCTAACAAAAATCTGGTAAACTACAAGTCCATCCTGTTTTTTTCTTGGTGCAATCGTTTGCTCTTTTTTAAAAAAGCACCCTACACTTGATAGTAGAGCAGCTAATGCTAAAAATAGTGCTAAAAATCGTTTTTTCATATTCTTTTCCCCCTGTTATATAAATTTATTAATTTTAATAATTCCTCATCAGGTGCTATATATGCTGCTTTTTTACCCTCTCTGTTATATACAAAAACATATCTGTCGTCCTTACAGTTCCAAGGTATAAACAAATTCTTCTTTGTTCCATCTAAAACTTTTATTTCACTTTCTTTACCGAAGGCTTCAAACTCCTTAACATCAATATCTAATAACGTTTTTCTTTTTTGTTTATTGTATATTGCATCTATTTGAAGGTTTCCATTTGTAAATATATATTCATATTCTGTATACTGCCTATTTCTCATATAAACCATCAAATATGTTACTATACTTAATAATATAAAAGCTATAAAAATCATAATATTAAATGTAACCAGAGTAAAAAGCAAAGCTATTGAAGAAATAAATCCAAATACATAAATTAGTGCATTAAATACTCCATAAAGACTATTTTTTTGTGTACCTAGATGTTGCTCATAGAACTTGTCCATAAAATTACCTCCCAAGTTTCGCAATCTTCGTAAATATTATATCATATAAATAAAACAATGCCTCCAAAATCAAAAATAAAAATAACGTAATAAATTTCATTTGCTTTGTAATATTTAAAAAAGTACTACCACCTATCATATATATTAAAAATAAAATTGAATTGAACCATATAAATTTAAAAACCTTTTTCTCTTTAGTGTTTAATGAAGACAATTCAATAAAATAATTTATTATTGGATAGATGCCTAAAAAGCTATATATAATCCAACACAAACTATTACATCCAAAAACATAGAGTAAAATTAAAGAATAAAAATATGCTGTAAATCCACAACTTACTCCACATTTTTTTATTGGATATGATAAAATAAAGGTTGTTATCAATATAATTATTAAGTTTAAAAATAATATATTGTTTAGCTTTTGTGAAGTTATCATTATCATAGAAGTTAGTGTTCCAACCAAAATTGATATATTTAAATCTCTCCTCATTCTATACACCCTTAAGCTAAAATTATTAAAAATATTAATAATATTTTACAATAATTTAAATAAAATTTCTACACTTTATTTTGGAGGAATTGCTATGAAGGAAATAGAGGTTAAAGTTTTAAATGTTGATTTAGAAAAAATAAAGGGAAAACTAAAATCTTTAAACGCAGAAAAGGTTAAGGAGGAAAATCAAAAAAACTATTTTTTTAGTCTGCCAAACGGAGAAAATGGCTATGTAAGAATGAGGATAATAGAAGATTTAATAGAGAGAAAAGAAAAAATTACACTTTGCATAAAAAAAATATTTAAAACTGATTTTGCAAGACAAAATATAGAACACGAATTTGAAGTATCAGATTTTAATGAATGCCTAAATTTTTTAAATGAATTAGGTATAAAGGATTATAAAAGGGAAGATAAATATAGAGAAAGTTATATGTTAAATGGTACATTAATAGAATTTGATAATTGGGATAAGAAAGTATTCCCTATCCCATATATAGAAATTGAGGCTCCAAGTATTGAAGCTTTGGAGGATATATTAAAAATTTTAGACATACCAAAGGATAAAATAACATCAAAGGGACTTTTGGAGATTAAAAAGGATATGGGATTGATTTAGCTACATATTATTAAATAAAGCGACATTTATCGTCTAAAATATAGCGATAAATGTCGCTATTATTTATATCTTAACAAAAGCCTATTTAAAAATTATATATAGATTTGCCCCACGAAGGATTTCTTAGGCATTCTTTCATTATACTTCTACTTTAGCAGTATCAAAATGGCTGGAATAGTTACTACTGATAAGATAGTTGTTAAGAAAACAACCTTTGAGGCGTATTCTGGATTTCCTCCATATTTTTCTGCCATAATAACCGTGTTTGCAGCTGCCGGCATTGCTGTTATTATAACAGGAATGCTTAAATAAAAGTCCTTTAGTCCAAATAGGTTCAAAATAAAATAAACTGTTAAAGGAATTGCAATTAATCTAATAAAGGAACCAAAATATACTGAAAATCCCTCAAAAATTGATTTTATCTTTGCATCTGCCAATGTAGAACCAATTATAATCATAGAAAGAGGAGTTGTCATTGAACCTACCATTTCCAATGTTTTAATAACAGGTGCAGGAAGGTCAATTGATAAAAGAAATATGACTAAACCTATAAAAACTGATAATATCCCTGGATTTAATATAGCCTTTCTTAAATTTTGTTTATCTCCTCTACCAGAGAATATAAAAACACCTGCTGTCCATATTAATATATTAAAGGGTATATTAAAAAGTGCCGCATAGAAAAGTCCTATTTTACCATAAATACTCTCTACAACAGGATATCCCATAAAACCACAGTTTGAAAAGACAGTTATAAACCAAAGAACCTTATATTCATCCTCATTAAACCTTTTATAAATTATACTTCCTAATAAAAGTAGCAGTATGTGTATTACCGTTGATATTAAAAATAATTTTATTCCTAAATTTAGCATATCCTTTGAAAAATTAAAATTAAAGGAGGCTATAATCATAAAGGGGAGTGTAACATTTAATAAAAGCTCTGAAAGGCTTTTATTAACCTCAGGGTTTATAAATCCCCTTTTTCTTGATATATATCCCACCACCATAATTAAAAAAAGAACGATTACTTGAGTTACTATTGTATTCATCCTTTATCCTCCAAATTACTTACTGCACTTTTTAAAAACAGTTCATATATTTCCTTATTAAATTTATTAAGTGCAATTGGTTTTAGGTTGTTATCGGTAAACCCGTGTACTGTATAACCTTCTGCTAAAAGTGTTTGACCTCTATATACTTTATATCCAAATTTGACCTTAACCCTTGAAACTTCTAAAATACTTGCTTCTATTTCAATTAAATCATCATAATAGGAGGGACTTTTATATTTTACATTCACCTCTACTACAGGAAGCATAAGTCCTATTTCCTCAAGATGTCTATAATCAAATCCTAAACTCCTTAAAAGTTCTGTTCTTCCTACATCAAACCAAACTATGTAATTGGAATGATATACAATACCCATCCTATCAGTTTCCTTATACCTTACTCTAAACTGTGTCTTCATTTTAATCACTCCCTTCAATATATAATTTATCATAGTTTATGTTAAAAAAACATAACAAAATTGATTATTAAATATAAATTTACAAAATCTTTTATGATTTTTATAATTAATCTTAAGGAGCGTGATATTATGTATGGAGCAGTAAGAGCAAAGCTTGATAAAAAAACTACATTAGAAAATATGCTAATCTATGCAATTGAAGATGAATATCTTGCAAGAACAGAATATGAACTTGCCCTAAAGGCACTTGGAGATGAAAAACCCTTTAACAGCATTATAAATTCTGAAGTTCATCATATAAATTGGCTAAAGGAGCTAATGCAAAAGTACAATGTAGAAATTCCAGAAGATAAGTCTTTAGAATATCTTAAAGAACCTACCTCTTTAGATGAGGCACTTGAATATGGAATACACGCAGAAATTGAAAACATAGATATGTATGAAAGGTTTTTATCCCTGGAAATACCAGATGATGTAAGAGGTGTGTTTAAAAAGTTAAGGGATGCATCAAAGGGCCACCTTTTAGTCATTAAAAACAGAAAAGAAACAAAACAAACAAATGCCTAATCCCTTTATCGGACTTTTTAGATAAACAAAGTGTTGCCTTTTTTAGATTGTTGACAAACCTACTTGTTAGCTGAATTTTGAAAAAGCCCCATAAAAGGATTTCAAAAGGCTCTTTCATGAGCTTTAGCAATTCTTAGCTTTTCGACTTTGAAAAAATCCGTAATTCGGCACAGGACGTGCCGAGCCGAGCGGCCATCAGGACGATGGCATCGCGAGGGTAGGACTTTTTCAAACAAAGAAAAGCTTAGAA
>NZ_JAIHAO010000039.1:0-17738 GCF_020054765.1 Caloramator sp.
AAAAAGTTATATATTGATTAGCCCCATGAAGGATTTCTTGGGCATCGATTCATTTCGCTAAGCAATTCTAAGCTTTTCTTTGTTTGAAAAAGTCCTACCATCGGGATGCCATCGTCCTGATGGCCGCTCGACTCGGCACATCCTGTGCCGAATTACGGACTTTTTCAAAGTCGAAAAGCAATAATTGCTAAAGCTCATGAAATATGCCCTTTTGAAATCCATTCATGGAGCTTTTTCATATTTTAGCTAACAAACAGGTTTGTCAACAATCTAAAAAAAATCCGCCATAGGCGGATTTTTTTCAGGCTAAATTTAATGCTATTTCCATCATCTTTGTAAATGTAGTTTGTCTTTCTTGTGCTGTTGTTTCTTCTCCTGTAATTACGTGGTCTGAAACTGTTAAAATAGTTAATGCATTTACTCCATATTTTGCTGCAAGAGTGTATAGTGCAGTTGTCTCCATTTCAACTGCTAAAACACCATACTTTGCCCAAATCTTATAGAATTCTCTATCATCGTGATAGAAGGAGTCTTCTGTTAATATATTTCCTACCTTAATATCTATGCCATTATTCTTTGAGTATTCGTAAGCCCTATATAGAAGATCAAAGCTTGCTGCAGGAGCATAGTCTAATCCATTAAAGTTAATTCTATTTATGTTTGAAGTTGTACAGGATGTCATAGCTAATATTATATCTCTAACCTTTATGTTTTCATTTATTGCACCGCAAGTTCCTATTCTTATTAAATTCTTTACTCCATAGGAATTGATTAATTCGTTTACATATATAGATATTGATGGAACTCCCATACCTGTTCCTTGAACTGAAACTCTCTTGCCTTTATAGTATCCTGTAAAACCATACATTCCTCTTACTTCATTGTAGCATTCAACATTTTCTAAAAAGTTTTCTGCTATAAACTTTGCTCTTAGAGGATCACCAGGTAATAGAACTGTTTCTGCTATTTGACCTTCCTTTGCACCAATATGTACGCTCATATTATTCCTCCTATCTTTAATAAATTTTGTATTAATTTTCTAAATATTATACAAATTATTCTAAAGAGAGTCTAATCTTTATATTATCACAACTCTCCTACTAACTCAATATTTTTTCTAATAATTCAAAATTTAATGGTAAGAAATAGTATAGAACCACGCCACATGTAAGCGACGTGGTATAATACTAATCATCTACCTTAAATCCCTTTTTCTCAACTGTATATTTAATTTTATCCTTTATAACTTGATTTTCATCAAAGTAAACATTAACTGTACCCTCTTGGTAGTCAACATCAACATCCTGTATCCCTCTTATTCCTGTTATTATGCTTACTATCTCTTTAGCTGTAGTTTCATTATGCATAGATGGTACTTTAAAAGAATACTCCTTCATTATATGCACCTCCTACTTATTATTTTTCCCAAAAGCCACTATAAAATCCTAACAGGATTAAAATCTATTATGTCACAGGAGGTACATATATATTCTATTCCATCTATAATACCATTTTCACATATATATCTTGCATCGTAATGTATGTGGCCATACACAACCTTTTCAACCCCATATTCCTTTAAAACATCTACAAACTCTTGGTTAACTGCAATCTTTGTAACTGGAGGATAGTGCATCATAACTATAAACTTTTCATATCCTGCTTTTTTTGCACTATCAAGGGACATTTTAAGTCTTAGAAGTTCCCTCTTATGTACCTTTATATCGTGTTCATCATCTGTATTTTCTAAGTTTATCCATCCTCTTGTTCCAGATATTGCGTATTCATTGTAAGGAAAGTGGGTGTTTTGTATAAAATACATATCTTCAAATAATGAGTTTATCTTTGTAATGGAGGTCCACCAATAGTCGTGGTTGCCTTTTATAAATACCTTTTTGCCATTTAGACTATGTATAAACTCAAGATCTTTATATGCTTCCTCAAGTTTCATTGCCCAAGATATATCACCTGCAATTAAAACAACATCATCTTCCTTTATCTTATGTTGCCAGTTTTCCTTTATTTTTAAATGATGTTCTCTCCACAAATCTCCAAACACATCCATTGGTTTATTCGTCGATAAGGATAAATGTAAATCTGATATCGCATATAGTGCCAAATTATCACTTCCCAATTTTATTTTTTATTTTGATATTTAAGTTTATTATATTTTTCCGATAACTTAATAGGTGATTTTTATGAAGATAGAAGCTTTAGAAAAATTATTAAACAACTACTCAAATAATAACAAAAAACTATATGAAGGTTCAACAATTAACGCAAAAATAATTGCCCTCGAAGATAATAAAGGTGCAATTAAACTCTATGATGGTACTATTATTCCAGCAATATTTGTTTCTCAAGATATTGAAAAGGGCAATCAGTTTTTAAAATTTAAAATAGAAAAAATAGAAGAAAACCAAGTAATTTTAAGATTAATTGGTGATACTAAAGAAAAAAACTCATATTCTAACCTAAAATCAATTTCAGATAATCTATCAATCCCCTTTAATAGGGCTAAAGAAATAGTAAATTCCCTTATTAAATTTAACCTACCTGCCACAGATAAAAACATATTAACTCTTTTTAATTCTTTAAAATCCTTAGAAGCACTTAAAACATTAAAGGATGAAGACATAATAAATATATTTAAAAACTTTTTAAACCTTGAAATATCTGAGGAAAACCTATCTTTTGTTAAAAATCTAATTCACGACCTTGAAAACATCGACATAGATTTTTTAACCTTCTTACTTGAAAACAAAATTGATATATCTATAAAAAACCTTTTAAACACAAAAAAGTTTTTAAATGAAAGTAACTTTATAAATTTCATAATACAGAAGTTTAATAAAAACCATTCATTGAATAAAGTCTATACTTTAGAAAATATATCAGAGGAAGTTTTAAAAAACATTGAAATATTAAAAAACAATACTGATTTTATTGAAAAATTTGATATAATTAATTTGTTAAGTAAAAATTATAATTTTTATTTCTTAAACACAAATGTAAATAACAATATATATAAAAACAGCATAATAATAAAAAACAAATATAAATCTAAAAAGGTAATAGATATTAACGATGTAAAATTATATATAAAGGTTGATACTGAAAATATAGGAACAATAGAAAACTATATACACAAACATAATGATAATATTATTATAAATATTAAATGTGATAGAAAATATATAGATTATATTAAAGCAAACTTAAAAATTTTAAAAGAGTCACTAAACCAAATTGGACTTAATTTAATAAACTCATCAGTTGAAGAAATAAAAACACCTCATAAAGATATTATAAACTTCTTTAATGATTTTATAATTAATGAACTGGATGTGAAGGTATGAAAAGGAAAAAGGCAGTGGCACTTAAATATAATAAGGACTATAAGGCACCTGTTGTAACGGCTATTGGTTTTGGTGAAATTGCAGAGAGAATTTTAAACAAAGCAAAGGAAAATGACATACCTATTGTAGAGGATACAGTCTTAGTTGATAAATTAAGTAAAGTTGAACCTTCTTCTCCTATACCTGAAGAGCTTTATGAGGCAGTTGCAAGAATCATAGCATTTATATACAGCTTAGATGAAAAATATAAAAATAAGGAGTGATTCATATGTCAGATATTTTTTCAGGTCTTGAGGATTTAGGATTTAAAAATGTAAAGCTTAATATTTTTGAAAAGGAAGAAGAAAATAAAAGGGAAGTTGAAATAAAAAATAAAACTGTAGATACATTTTTATACGAAAAAACAATCCTCTGTCCCGTTTGTAGTACAGAATTTAAGTCAAAGGCTTTAAGAAATGGAAAAACAAGACGAGTTGGAAGCGATACTGACCTAATGCCAATATATCAGGGACCTAATCCTCTTTTTTATGATGTTCATATATGTCCAAGCTGTGGATATAGTGCCCTAAATCAATATTTCGAAAAGGTAAAACAAGAGCAGGCCCTTTTAATTAAGTCAGTAATTACTCCAAAGTTTAGACCTAAAAATTATCCTGAAGTTTATGACGAAAATATTGCCATTGAAAGGTATAAACTTGCTCTTTTAAATGCGGTTGTGAAAAAGGCTAAAAGTAGTGAAAAGGCATTTATTTGTTTAAAAATTGCTTGGATGTATAGACTGTTACAAAATAACAGTGAGGAAAGAAAATTTTTAGAACAGGCCTACGTGGGGTTTAAGGAATCCTTTGAAACGGAGGCCTTCCCAATCTGCAGTATGGACAATTACACACTTTCATATTTAATAGGTGAACTTGCAAGAAGGCTTGGAGATAATGATGAAGCACTGCTTTGGTTTAGCAAAGTCATTGTTACACCGGGTGTAAACCCAAGATTAAAGGAAATGGCAAGGGATCAAAAGGATTTAATAAAAGAAAGTGCCTTGTAAACAGGGCACTTTTCTTTATAAGTTATTAATAATGTTTATAACTTCATTTTCCATCATTTCAAAGTACATTCCTTCCCTATACTCTGCTATTTTCCTCTTTATATCATCTTCAGTAAGACCAATTAAACTTCTTTTAAAACTCTCTGGGAATTCTATAATCATTCCTCTTAAGGAGTTATCTTTATTTATAAAAATTGCTGTTGGAATTTTTGCCTCACCTGTCAACTCTCTTAAAAATTCTTCATTTCCCTGCCTTTTAATTATTTTTACATCAATCCCCAATTTTGTACATAAAAACTCAATAAATGGGAATAATACTAAACAATCAGGACAGTAGTCCTCGGAAAATAGCAAAATATTAAAATCCCTATTAACCTCTAAAAATGCTTCATTTAAATTTTTTAAGTTATTTACTCTACTTAAAAACTCCCTATGATTTTGGTATTTTTGTTCATCATAAAAGCTTAAATACTCCTCTACCGAAAAGCCCTTAATTTCATTAAACATAATTTCACCACCACACTTTTTAACCATATTATAAACCAAAAATCAACACTATAATAGGGGTTATAAATATGAATTATGAGTTTAAAGCAAGTTTTATTAGTAATGAGATAAACCTTTATAAAATTGCAAATCACTTTGGTATAAACAAAAAATTTAAATGGGAAGAACCCTTGATTTTAGATGACAGAAATCTAAAAGGAATCATACCTCATCCAAACAACAAATATGTATATATATTCCACTTTGGATGTATTGTTTCTGCAAATCTTGCCTTCCACGAACTTAGAGATGTAATTGAATATCTAAAACGCATAGATATTACCCTTAAGAACAATACTCCTTTTAATTACATTGAAGATTTTAAGGTAATACTCGACAGCAGAGTAAAAGATGTAGAATTAAACTACGACTCAGTAAAAGTAAATTATTTTAAACCATATTATATGGAGATTATTGCGACTATACTTGCAAAATCCGTAGCATTAAAAAAAATCGAAGTAGATATTGATAACCTTCTTGATGAAATTGAAAACATAATAGAATATTTAGACCACGGAAAGCTACATCTTAGTGATAACCAGCTTGCAAAAATGTCTTCAAAGGTACTTCGTTTTAAATACAACACCATATCATACATTATGCTTCTTGATAAACCTGATATTGCTTGGAAGCTTGAAGATGCTGAAGAGTTTTTTATGAATCTTTCAGAACTATTTGAGCTAAAGGATAGATATGAAAAAATCAGACACAAAACAGAGGTTTTGCTTGATATAACTGAAGTATTCACAAGCCTAACCCACGCTAAAAGAGGTACAAAACTTGAATGGATGGTTATTATATTGTTTATAGTTGAAATCGTTATGTCTATAATAGAAAAAATATTATAAAATGCCACCAAAAACTTGGTGGCATTTTATTTAAATATCAAATTTGTGACATTGCACCAATTAGAGCACCACAAGCAATCATTCCTAAAACTATTAAAGCTAAAGCAACAATATTCATAACTACCCCTGCATTAGCCATTCCCATTCCACCCAGCTCCTGTGGGTTCTCTCTAATTCTATTCTTTGCATTTATCCCAAGAATTAAACCAACAACAGCTGTTACTATTGCCAACCAACCCAGTATAGGGAAAAATAACATTACAAGTGATACTATGCCAAGCACCATTGATGCTGTTGCAAATCCATCATTTTTCATAGAAAAATCCCCCTTTATTTAAAATACACTACATTATATTAATGAGAGATTTTTTTTATACAAGAATTTTATCTAATATTTAATAGTTTTAACTTTTATAATACTGAAAATATGCATACTACAATCCATTAATTAACAGTATCATTATTAAATTCAATTTATAATAACCAATTTTATGTTTTTTAAAAAAATAGGCACCCATAAAGGTGCCCGAAATATTTTGAATTAGGATAGTGCACTCATAAATGCTGAGCAAGCTATTAAAGTTAGAAGTTCTAATACAAGTGTTATAATATTTAATACTAATCCAGCAGTAGCTATTCCACTTCCACCAAGTTCCTGTGGATTAGCCTTAATTCTGTTCTTACCAACAACTGCAAGAATAAGACCTACAACACCTGTAACAATAGCTAACCATCCTAATCCTGGAATAAAAGAAAAAATTAGGGCTAAAATACCAAGTACCAATGAAGCAACCGCACAACCGTCATTTTTCATAGTCATTCCTCCTTTAAAAAAATTTCAAATGCAGTAAATTATATTTATTCACAATGTTAAATATTCCAAAAAAAAAAAAAAAAATTACATCCAAGTTTATTTTTTTACTTGGATGTAATTTTTTAATCATTTATATAAATAGGTTTACGTTAGATTGCTCTGCTTCACCAAGGTATGCTGCTACTCCACCAATTTCTACACCGTCTATTAGCTCTTCTTTCTTTATTCCCATAACATCCATTGACATTGAGCAGGCAACAAGCTTTACTCCGTTTGCCTTTGCTTGTTCTATTAGCTCCTCAAGGGATGAGATGTTCTTCTTCTTCATTATGCCACGAATCATCTTTGCACCAATTCCACCCATATTCATCTTAGATAGTGCAAGCTTTTTGCTTCCTCTTGGCATCATCTTAGCAAACATCTTTTCTATAAATGTCTTATTAACCTTAACTGCTGTATCCTTTCTTAAAATATTTAATCCCCAGAAGGTAAAGAACATTGTAACAGGTCTTCCCATTGCTGCTGCACCATTTGCTATTATGAAGGAAGCAATAGCCTTATCAAGGTCGCCACTAAATACAACCATTGTCTTACCTTGTGGTAGTTCTACATTTACAGGATGTGCCTTGCTCTCTTCTTTTTTACCCTTCATAACATAGGCAACATAGTCACAGCAAGTCTTTTCAACTCCAATTAGAGTGTTGCCTGTTCTTTCACACCAAGCCTTTATATCTGTTGTAAATCCTGAATCAGTTACATGTATTTCAAGAACGTCGCCTTCATTAATTCTTTCTATTTCTTTTTTAACTCTCATTATTGGTCCTGGACATTGAAGGCCACAGGCATCAACCTTTATTGTATTTCCACTTGGCTTAACTTCCTTTTTTCCTCCATAGGTTCAAATCTTGTCATCTCATCATTTAGCTTTAGTCCTTCACCATATTTCATATTATATGCAAGAACCAAATCGTATCCACCACTTAAATTGTATACATCATAGCCCTTTTGAGCAAGTATCCTATATGCAACATATCCTCTTAAACCAATCTTACAGTAAACTATAATCTTTTTATCCTTTGGAATTTCATTTATTCTCTTTCTTAATTCATCTACTGGAATATTTACTGCACCTTCTAAATGTCCACCTTCATATTCAACGTCTGTTCTTACGTCAACTATGAAGTATTCATCTTTATTTATATCTTTTAGTTCATCAGCGTGTATAATCTTCATATCTCCCTTTAATATATTTGCTGCTGTAAATCCAGCCATATTCACTGGATCCTTTGCTGATGAATAAGGTGGTGCATATGCAAGTTCAAGCTCCTCTAAATCGTATACTGTCATTCCAGCTCTTATTGCTGTTGCAATAACATCTATTCTCTTATCTACGCCATCTCTACCTACAATTTGTGCACCAAGTATCTTACCATCCTCTGGTGAGAATAATATTTTTATTGTCATAACAAAGGCTCCTGGATAGTATCCTGCGTGGGAACCTGAATGTGTGTATGACTTAACATAAGGAATACCTTGTCTTTTTAATATCTTTTCATTGTTTCCTGTTGATGCTGCTGTTAAATCAAACACCTTTATAATTGATGTTCCTTGTGTTCCCTTATATACACTTTCTCTACCACAAATATTATCTGCTGCTATTCTACCCTGCTTGTTTGCTGGGCCTGCAAGTGGAATTAGTGTGTTTGCACCATTTATATAGTCTTCAACTTCAATTGCATCTCCAACAGCATAAATATATGGATCTGATGTTCTCATATGTGCGTCAACTTTAATTCCACCACGTTCTCCAATTTCAAGCCCTGCTTCCTTTGCCAGCTTAGTTTCTGGTCTTACCCCTATCGCCATTACAACCATATCAGCATTTAATTTTTTACCACTCTTTAAAGTAAGTTCTAATCCATTGTTCTTTTCAAACTTTTCAACGGCATCTCCTACTATTAGTTTTACACCGTTGTCTATCATATGCTTTTCAATCATCTTTGCCATTTCAAAATCAAGTGGTCCCATAACTTGGTCAGCAGCTTCAACTAAAGTAACATCTACTCCAATGTGCTTTAGGTTTTCTGCCATTTCTATACCTACATATCCACCACCAATTACAACTGCCTTATTTGGCTTATTCTTTGTAACGTGTTCCTTTATTCTATCTACATCCTCCATATTTCTTAGAGTATAGATTCCATCTAAATTTACACCCTCAATTGGTGGTACAAAAGGTGCTGCACCTGGTGATAGAATTAAGTAATCATATTTTTCTCTGTAGGTCTTACCATTTGAAACAACTTCAACTTCCTTTGTGTCTCTGAATATCTTTGTAACTTCACTATGAGTTCTAACATCGATATTAAATCTTTGTTCCATTCCCTCTTCTGTTTGAACAAGAAGGTTTTGTCTCTCCTTTATAGTCTCACCAATGTAATATGGAAGACCACAGTTTGCAAAGGAGATATATCCTCCTCTTTCAAACATTATAATTTCTATATTTTCGTCAAGTCTTCTAAGTCTTGCTGCTGCACTGGCACCGCCTGCAACTCCACCTACTATCAAAACTCTCTTTGACATATTATCCTCTCCTTAACTTTGTTATAAACTTCACTAAATTAATCACTATATTGCAATACTATAATTTTATAATATTACAAGTTTCGTCAAATGTCAATATACCCTGCAAGGGTAACAAAAATTTTATAATTATATTATTTGCAGTTTTTGAAAAAATAATTATAAGGAGGTGTTTTAGGATGACCAAAATTGCAGTTGACAGCAACCTCAAGAGTATAAAGGACGCACTCGAAAAAAATGGTATTAATTTTACAGTAATACCTAATAAGAATGCAGGTCAAATAAAACCCTCTGACTTTGATATACTGATTATATCTGACGAAAATTAGTAAGGCGTGCCCTATGCACGCCTTATATGTTATAATTGATATTAGTTTATTGCGACAAATTTTGCGAGGTGATTTTATGCTAAGGGATGTAAAGGCAGTTATTTTTGATATGGATGGAACAATAATAGATTCTATGTGGGTTTGGAAGGAAGTTGATGTTGAGTTTTTAAAAAGGAGAAATATTGAGCTTCCTGAGGACCTCCAAAGAGCAATTGAGGGACTTAGCTTTACAGAAACTGCAGTCTATTTTAAAGAAAGATTTAATTTAAAGGAAAGTATAGAAGAAATAATGAATGAGTGGATGGATATGGTAGACCACTATTATAGGAACATAATTCAGGCTAAAAAAGGAGTACATAAGTTTCTTAAATATCTCAAGGAAAATGGATATCTAATTGGTATGGCAACCAGCAACAATCGTCAGCTTGTTGAGGCTGTTTTATCAAGAAATAACATACTTCAATATTTTGATGTGATAGTTACAACCTGTGAAGTACCAAGGGATAAATCCTTCCCTGATGTATTTTTAGAAACATCAAAGCAATTAAATGTTTCTCCTCAAGAGTGTATAGTTTTTGAGGATACAGTTCCCGCAGTTCGCGGTGCTCGTGCTGCAGGTATGAAGGTCGTAGGGGTGTATGATGAGAATGGAACTTGTACACCTGATGAACTCAAGGAGATAACAGATCATTTAATTGAAGATTTTGAGGACATAGTTGAGGAATTAAAAAGATAAGCATTGTTGATCTAAATTTTTTTATTAATTTAAGATTAATTACAAACAAATAAAGTAGAGGCTTGATTATCAATTAAGTTCAGATTGTTGACAAACCTAATTGTTAGCTAAAGTATGAAAAAGCCCCATGAAAGGATTTCAATTGGCTCTTTCATGAGCTTTAGCAATTCTTAGGTTTTCGACTTTGAAAAAGTCCGTAATTCGGTACAGGACGTGCCGAGCCAAGCAGCCATCAGGACGATGGCATCGCGAGGGTAGGACTTTTTCAAACAAAGAAAAGCTTAGAATTGCTTAAGTCGTAGAACGAATGCCCAAGAAATCCTTCATGGGGCTAAGCAATATATAACTTTTTTAACAGCCTGAGACTTAATTATCAATTAAGCTTTAACTCAAACTTATAGAAGTTGTAGCTTCTTATGCCCATTAAGTTAAAAATGCTCTCCATTTTCGTAGTATCTCTTCTCTTTATATTTCACAAAAACAACATCTACAGTCTCTGCACCTGTTGCTTCCTTTACCTTTTCTGTTATTTCCTTTGCAACCTTATCCTGAACTTCACTTCCTCTGTCAAACCAAGCAACCTCTATAAATGGATACATCTTTACCTCTTCTCCATCAAATATAAAATCGGAATTTACAACCTCTAAAACAAAATAATCCCTTGGGCATCCTATAATCTCCTGAAGATTATCTACCAAATCTTTACTTATTGTCTTTACTGTTTCCTTTTCTACTCCCTTAAACCTTAAGTGTGGCATAATATCCCTCCTAAATGTGTATGTACCTTTCAAGATATGGTTTTATATTGAATTTTTCTTTTATTGCCCTGTATTCATTTATTGCCTTTATGTTTTTATCTGAAACCTTTACTGCTCTAATAAGTAGGTTCTTTGGTGTTTCAAGAGGTGAAATATACTCCACAACCGAAACCCTATATCCTTGAGTTTCAAGGAGTAGTGCTCTTACACCATCTGTTAAAATATCTGAAAATCTTGCCCTAAACACACCGTGTTTTATAATTGAGTTAAACTCATCAAACCTATACTGTTCAAGAAGTTCTCTATGACAGCAGGGCACACACATTATGGCCCTTGCATTTACATTTACTGCAGTTCCAAGTGCCATATCCGTTGCAATATCACAGGCGTGAAGGCTAATTACTATATCAATTCTTCTATCTGGTATATATTCGTTTAAATCCATACATAAAAACTGCATATTTTTATAGTTTAACCTCTTTGCAATTTCCTTTGATACCTTTATTACATTCTCTGACCTATCTATTCCTATAAAATAACAGTTCTTCTTTTTAACTTCCTTAATGTAGTAGTTTAATACAAAGGTTAGGTAGGACTTTCCACAGGCACAGTCTAAAACGTTTATAGTATCTACATCACCAAGTTCTTCTATCATAGAGTCAACAAGTTCAACAAAATGATCTATTTGATTATACTTTCTAATCATATCATTCTTTACTTTTCCGTCTTTAGTAAGTATTCCAATCTCCTTTAGAAGCTCATCTGCCTCTCCTACCCTTATTAAATAATTTCTATTTAATAGAGTGGATTTTGTAAATGCGTGCTCATCATTTTTCTCTTCTTTGCTATCCACCTGCTTGGTTTTAACATTTTTATTATCTGCATTTAATATAAACCTTTTACCTCTTTCATTTATAACAAACTCAAGTTCATCATATTTTTGAGCTTGTTCTGCTATGTAGCTTGGTATATCATCTATTTTAATCTTTTCATCCTTACCATTGAAGTTTACCTTTTCCTCCTCTATGTCTATAACTCCAAAATAATCCTTTGTACCTGATTTAAACCTAAAGGTAACATCATTTATAAAGTCTTTATTTTCCTTTAACCTTGATGTCATTCCCCAGAGCATAAACTTTATCTTGTCGCATATTCCTTTGTTCATCTTTCTTCCTCCCTTTTGTTTTGCATCCTAATTATAGCAAAAAAATAAAGGGAGAAAACTCCCCTTATACAGCCATATATTCAACATTTAGGCCTTCCTGTGCTACATTTTCACATTTTGCTCCAACAACAAACTTTATTGAATTATTCTCAGCAAACTTTTTGGCATCAGCAAAGAAGCGTACAATATCATCATTTGATATTATCGCATTAAGGTTGTCTATAAATATTGCTTCTATATCGTAATCTTCGGAGATCATACCATAGAGGAAGCCTATGAAGCTATCATAAGAGGAAATGGGGAACTCTGAAATATTTACAAGACGGATTTTTGAACTTAATTGATACATGCCTTCAGAAGAGTTGCTAACATAAACAATGTGACCCTTTGCATCCTGAACAAGTTCATTAGCCATTGAGATTAATTTTTTGGTCTTTCCGGCTCCTTTGTCACCGGTTAATACGTGAACCATTTTAATCACCCCATTTTTTTTATTTACCCTTTAATATAAGGATACTATATTCTGAAAATTTTTGCAATTGAATTAAGTCTTTTTTTAGCCTATTTTTATTCTTATCCAAGAAAAATTTTTTATACAATCAAACTTTTTTTATGCTCAAAAAATAAGTTCCACTTAAATAAGTGGAACCTATGAAACCAAATAAAAATTAACATCCTCCATATTTTTTCTGAGGCTATCTACAACGCTATCCTCTTCATACCCCTTTGGAGGTTCTCCTAAGATTATATGCCCAACTTCATATTCTTCAGCAAATTTAGTTATAGCACCGCATACATCGTTTGATCTTAAAACTGTCATATCTGCTCCAACTAATTTTGAAATACCATATAGATATTCTATCGCATCCGCTTGCTTACTATTGCCTAAAAAATTTTCATCCTCCCTTGCCACGTGAACAACGTGTAATTCTCCACCTATTTTATCCCTTAATTCCTTTCCCTTTTTAATTAATCTTTCACAGGTTTTTTGTTGTGTAACACATACCATTATATTTTTATCCTTTTTCACGCAAATTCCCCTTTCTGGGTATATTATATCCAATAATATTATATAATGTTTTACCTCAACACATTACTATTTTAGCAAATTTTAAAGATTAATTCAAAATCAATCTGTGATTATAACCTTTGTTCCTACAGGAACTAATGGAAATAATCTCTCTATATCTTTATTATACATCCTAACACAACCATTTGTAATAGCATAGCCTATTGAGAAAGGATTGTTGGTACCGTGTATTCCATATCCCTTATAAAACCTCATCCACCTTGTCCCAAAAGCACCACCAGGATTTAAAGCCTTATCAATTATCTTAAACTGTCCCTTTGGTGTTGGTGTTGATTTTTTACCTATTGCGATTTTAAAGGAAAAAAACACCTTTTCATTTACAATTAAATATAATCTCCTCTGCTTTAGCCTAATTAGAATATATTTATTTTGAGCCGTCCTTGCTATTCTCTTTTTTATCGGGTTTAAAAACATTCCCATCCCCCCAAAAAGTGCCACCCACGTGAAATGTGACATTATCCATACTTTTCCTATTTTATTATATTATCCTGCTTTATTCTTGTTCCATTATTAACATAATTTTTTATATTTAAAAAAGCCTCCTACAAAAATAGAAGGCTTTAAAATATTCCCTTTGCCCTTTCCTTAACAGCCCTAATTTTACAGTTTACATTAGGACAAACTTTGCAGGAATGGCGTCTTTTTACCTTTTCAAGTTTCTCATCCACACCGTGAACATAGGTTAGGGATTTTGGTGGATGAACTGCGTAGCCCTTGACTGTGTATATGCTATGCCTTTTATCTATGTTAAGCCTATCGATTATATCAGCCTGATATTCGATAGGTATTTCTCCATCACCTGGAGCAACCCTGCAGGTTATACCAAACCCTAAATCATAAAAATAGTTAAATATATATTCATACATCTGGCTGTTATATTCAAATAGGAGTGTACTTGCCATTACATCCAGCATAACAGCATCTACAAATTTATTTTCACTAAATAAAATATCTATTTTATTAGTAATCTTTGAACCTAATGTTATAAGGCAGGGTGCTATACCTCTGCACTCTTTAAAGGACTCAAAATCATACTCCTTTGGTTTTTCTATAAACTTAAAAAATCCAATTGGTTCTATATTATCACAAAGTTCATCTATTAGTCTGTCATATATCATATCCCTATCCTCTCCGCTCGAAGGAAGGTATGCCTCTAAAACCTCAAGGATGTGCTTTTTATCTAAATTCATTTCAAAATTCTTAAATACCTCCATTTAATCACCCCCTTATTCTATTTATTATATTCAAAATACAAAATAAAAAAACCCTCTTCTTAAAATTTATAGAGGATATAAAGAAATTTTATTTTAAAAAGAACCACCCAGATGAGTGTGTTCCATTATATAGAAAATGTCACATTTCACCTGGGTGGCACTTTTTTACTTTATTCTAACAAGGACTGAGGCTATGTTGGTTGCTCCACTTCCCCCTATGTTTAGTGTTAAACCAGCCTTTGCATTTTCTACTTGAAGGCCTATAGCTTCACCTAAGAGCTGTTTTGCAATAAGAACGTGCATTGAAACTCCTGTTGCACCAACTGGATGTCCCTTTGCTTTTAATCCTCCTGATGGGTTAACTGGTAATCTTCCTCCAACATAAACATCTCCATTTTTAATTGCCTCAAAGCCTCTTCCTTCTTCTGCAAGTCCCATAGCTTCATAGATTAAAAGTTCTGTTATTGTAAAACAATCGTGAACCTCCGCTACATTTATATCATTTATTGTCATATTTGCATCCCTTAAAGCCCTTTGAATTGCTGCCTGTGCTGCCTCAAGCTTGTAGTTTGGTCTCTTTCCCTCAACTATTGATAGATAATCTGATGTGTGTGCAAGGGACTTTATTTCAACGACCTTATCCTTCATAGCAAGTGCCCTTTCTGTTGTTGTTAAAACAACTGCAGCTGCGCCATCTGAAACAAGTGAGCAGTCTGAAAGTTTTAATGGATCTGCTATTAAAGGATTCTTCTCCTGTATTGTTCTTACATATTCTCTTTCATATTCAACGTGCATTTGAGCAAGTGGGTTTGCCATAGCGTTTTTATGTGCCTTAACTGTGATGTAGGATAACATATCCCAAAGTTCCTCTTTAGAATAACCATATCTTGCCATATATCCCTTTGCATATTCTGCATAAAGTGCTGGGAAGGAGTATCCCTTTCCACCTTCTTCTGGATAGTAAGATGCCATTGCTAAAACTTCTGTAACCCCTGCAGTTTTTAGAGATGTCATCTTTTCAACGCCAATAACAAGAGCATTTTTTATTCTTCCTGACTCTATTGCAAGCATTGCTTGTTCTATTGCTGTTGATCCTGATGCACAAGCATTTTCAACTCTTGTACAAGGTTTAAATCTTAAATCAGGATGAATTTCAACAGCAAAAGGAGCAATATGTTCCTGTTTGTTAAATCCTCCACCACTGTAGTTTCCTATATATATTGCATCGATGTCCTTAGGTTCAAGCCCTGAATCTTCAATTGCTCTTCTCCCTGCTTCAACAAGAAGGCTATAAATTGTTTCGTTTTCTAATTTCCCTACCTTTGAATGATAAAAACCAATCATTGATACTGCCATAATATACACCCCTTTGTTTAAAATTTATCAGTTTTTTTGTAAAACTATCAGAGGACAGTTAAACTGTCCTCTTAATAGCATATTAAACAAATTATAGTACAATGCCTCCATCTACACTTAAAACAGCACCTGTTATAAAACTTGCCTCATCTGAAGCCAAAAAGGCATACGCATTTGCTATATCCTCTGGCATACCAAGTCTCTTAAGTGGAGCCTTGTCCTTCATCATTTCAAGAACCTTCTCTGGCATCTTTTCTGTCATAGGAGTTAAAATAAACCCTGGAGCTACTGCATTTACTCTAATTCCCTTTTTACCAAGCTCCTTTGCCCAAGTCTTTGTCATTCCTATAACTCCCCATTTAGTTGCTGCATAGTTTGTTTGTCCATAGTTACCATATAGTCCAACAACGGAAGTTGCATTAAGTATTACTCCATTTCCTTGGTCTACCATAACCTTTGCAACAGCCTGACCACAGTTAAATACACCCTTTAGGTTGATGTCAATTACTCTATCCCACTCTGCTTCAGTCATCTTAAGCAATGTATTGTCTGCTGTTATACCTGCATTATTTACAAGGCAGTCTACTTTTCCAAACTTTTCAACAGTTAATCTAACCATTTCATCAACCTCTGCCCTGTTTGTAACATCAACCTTAACTCCTATAACATTCTCGCTTATTGCCTTTAACTCATTTACTGCTGTATCAACTTGTTCCTGATTAATGTCACAAATTACTACACTTGCACCTTCCTTTAAAAACTTTTCAGCTGTCGCCTTTCCTATTCCCCTTGCCGCTCCTGTAATAATTGCAACCTTTCCTTTTAATCTCATAAGTTTACCTCCTAACTAATAAATAACTTTTGTTACTTATTAGTTAGCAACTTTTATGCCAAAAGTTATATAATACGAATAAGCAGTTATTATGTATTATTAAATTTATCCTAAATCTTACAATAGGCCCTTTAGGATGCTTGTTTGATTTATAATAAAACATCATTCTAATATATAACCCAAATATTACGCCTAAAAATGTTAAATTTCTAAAAGTAAACTTATATTTATATTATATATTCTGAAAATTCAAAATAAAAGAGTGCAAAAATTTTTTCTTAGTTTTATCAAATAAACTTATTACATCCGAATAATGTCTATACAGGTTATTATATAAAAAACCCCATAAAGGATTTTGTTTTAAGCTAACTTGCCTAAAAATCCTTTTATGGGGTTTAAAATTAAACAAATAATATTCCATTCAAATCATCTTGGAGGCATAACTGTTGCTATGCCGTCTATTACAACCTTACCCTCTTGATTTATACATTGGGTTCTAAGCTTTATTCTATTCTTTTCATCTATCTTTTCTATAACTTCCGCCTCTGCCCTTATTGTATCCCCTATTCTAACTGGTGCTAAAAATTTAAGCTCTTGACCAAGATATATTGTACCAGGCCCTGGAAGATACATTCCAAGTACAGTTGATATCAATCCTGAAACTAATATACCGTGGGCTATTCTTCCCTTAAACATTCCCTTTTCTGCCTCTAACTGGTCTATGTGTGCAGGGTTTAAATCCCCTGTTATTCCTGCAAATAAATATATATCAGTCTCTGAAATTGTCTTTTCAAAGGATGCCCTATCTCCTATATTTATCTCATTTATAGTTTTGCCCTTCATAAGCTTACCCCCTTTTTTTATATAAAGGTCAACTGCCAAAATGGTCAGCTGCCTACATTACTTCACAGGATTGTCTATAGGCCTTAATCTCCTTAATAAGCTCTGGAACAACCTTATACAGGTCTCCAACTATCCCAAGGTCTGCAACTGCCATAATTGGTGCATCAGAATCCTTATTTATAGCAACTATATATTCACTCTCCTGCATTCCTGCAAGGTG
>NZ_JAIHAO010000040.1:0-17413 GCF_020054765.1 Caloramator sp.
AACTGAGCTAAAGGCGCATATCTTGGAGCGGGTGATGGGAATCGAACCCACACAACCAGCTTGGAAGGCTGGGACTCTACCATTGAGCTACACCCGCAAGTGGTCGGGGTGACAGGGATTGAACCTGCGACCTCATGGTCCCAAACCACGCGCGCTCCCATCTGCGCCACACCCCGACTGACATAATAAAGTATAATACATAAAAATAATTTCGTCAATACCCTTTTTTGATGTTATTTTTTTACTCTATCGTAAATCTTATGGTATTAACCTCCATTTCTCCGTCTTCATCAATATTAAGGATTGCTGCGCCCGGCATACCATCCCTTGGTCTTGATGTGCTTCCTGGATTTACAAACAAAACCTCTCCTTCTCTATCTATCCTTTGTACGTGAGTATGTCCATACAGAACAACATCAACCTTTTCCTCAAGAGCCTTTAAATAAAGCTTTAATATATTATAATAAACATCATATCGGTGGCCGTGTACTAATAGTATTTTTTTACCGCACACTTCTATAATCTTTTCATATTTTACATCTTTACCATAATCATTATTGCCACATATATATTCTATTGGTTTTTTATATTTTTCATTAACCTTAATAATATCATTAAAATGATCCCCAAGATGAACTATCATATCAAACTCCCCTATCTTACTTAAAGCTCTATCAAGGGAGTATAAATTACCGTGAGAATCACTGACCACTGCAATCTTCAAAACAATTCCCCCCTATGACCTATTTGCAAAATAATCTTCTAAAAGCTCCTTTAAATTATCTAATGCTCTCGCTCTATGACTAATCTTATTTTTTTCTTCCTCTGAGAGTTCTGCAAAGGTTTTATTTATTTCTGGAACAATAAACAGCGGATCATATCCAAAGCCATTATTTCCTCTTTTAAACCTTGAGATAACTCCCTCAACGGTACCAACTGATTTTATTACTTCTCCATCTTTTGTTATAAGAATCATTGTACATACAAATCTTGCACCTCTATTTTTATCGTCCACATCTTCTAACATCTTTAATAATTTTTCATTATTCTTATCATAATTACATTCTTCACCCGCAAACCTTGCAGAATATACCCCAGGAGCATTATCTAATGCATATACCTCAAGGCCTGAATCATCTGCAAGGACTGCCTCACCTGTTAAATCGTGTATTGTCTTCGCCTTCTTATATGCGTTTTCCTCAAAGGTTTTCCCATCCTCTACAACTTCAACGTCTATTCCTACATCTTTTAATGATACAACTTCTAAACCAAGTGGCTTTAATATGTCCTTAATTTCCTTAACTTTATGATTGTTGTTGCTCGCTACTATTAACCTCATCTTCAGTCTCCCTTCTCTCTCCTACTCTAATACCATCTTCACCTAATACCTTCTTTTGCAACATAAATATTTCATTAAGTCCCTTCTCTGCAAGTTCTAATAATTTTGTAAGTTCATCCTTGGAAAATGGTCTATCTTCTCCTGTTCCTTGAATTTCTATGTATTCATTCTTATCTGTCATTACAACATTCATATCAACCTTTGCACTCGAATCTTCTAAGTAGCATAGATCTATCATCGGTATATCATTTACTATGCCAACGCTTATTGCCGCAACATAGTTTTTAATTGGATAAACTTCAAAATTTACTTCCTTATCAAGTTTATTTACAGCATCAACAAGTGCAATAAATGCACCAGTTATTGAAGCTGTTCTTGTACCTCCATCTGCCTGTATAACATCGCAATCTATCCATATCGTTCTCTCTCCGATTGCCTTAAGGTCTACTACAGAACGTAGTACTCTTCCTATAAGTCTTTGAATTTCAACAGTTCTTCCATCTAATTTACCTTTGCTTGACTCCCTCGGCTTACGAGTTTGGGTTGACCTTGGAAGCATTCCATATTCGCAAGTAATCCATCCTTCTCCAGTTCCCTTTAAAAAAGGTGGAACTTTATCCTCAAAGGAGGCGGTACATATAACCTTTGTATCTCCAAACTCAACCAATACAGAACCCTCTGCATATTTAGTATAGTTTCTTGTTATCTTTATATCTCTCATTTGATTGTATTCTCTTCCGTCTACTCTCATATATTATCCTCCTTAACTGAAACTTTATAAATCTCGTCTGAATATGGTTGTGTAAGCTCTTCAATTATATTATTTGATTCTAATATTCTATCATATTCAATAATTTTCCCTACAACCTCTGCATTAATACCATTCTCTTTAAGTTTTGTACAAAGGCCTACCCCGTCTTTGCAGGTCATCACCATACTTCCACTTGAAATCAACCTATATGGATCTATATTAAATATTTTGCATATTTTTTTAGTCTCCTCACGTATAGGAATGTTCTCCTTAAGAATATAAATTCCCTTATTTGAAGCCTCTGCTATCTCCCAAATAGCACCTAACACTCCACCCTCTGTAACATCGTGCATAGCTGTTACACCATATTCTACTGCAACTTCTGCTACTTTAACTACACTTATATCCTTAAGTAATTTTTTAGCTCCTTCAATTATATCAACATCTAATTTATTTTTTAAATATTGTTCATATTCGTGGGCCAATATACTTGTTCCCTCAAGTCCTGCATAACCAGTTAAAACTACATCATCACCTATCTCTGCCCCACCTGTTTTTACAAACTTATCCTTCTTCCCCTTTCCAATTGCAGTAACAGAAATTATAATCCTGTTTACAGCATCTGTAACCTCTGTATGTCCTCCTAAAACATCCACACCGTGTTTGTTACAGGTTTCATTTATTTCTTCAACAATTCTTTTTATATTATCTATTGATTCTGTAGGTGGTATAAGCATTGTTATTAAAACACCTAATGGTTTTGTACCTGATGATGCAATATCATTTAAATTTATGTTAACTGCAAGCTCACCCATGTTTTTTGTAGCTGCCGTTATAGGATCCGTAGTAAAAACGCATACATCATCTCCAAAGCTTATTGCTGCACAGTCCTCCCCTAAACTTGGCCCTACTAAGACCTCCTCATTTTTTATCTCTAATCTATTAAGTATAATCTCCTTTAATATATCATTTGGCAACTTACCAATATCCATAATATCCCCTCCTTGTTATCTTCTATAATTATACATTTTATTCATATATATTTACAAATATTTTTTAAATATAGTCACTTAACCTGTCCACTATACATAATATATTTACTAAAGAATATAAACTGGTGGTGTATTAATGGAGGAGAATAATAATTTATTACAGCAAATGAACATTATATATAATGAACTAAAAAAATTCAGTGAAATAAACGTACTTAACACTATTATTCTGTCAGGTTGCGGAATTTTAATAAAGGAAGATGACAAAACAATTGAAAAAATATATAGGCACGCAGATGGAAAACTACACGAGCTTTTCGACAATGCCATACCCATTCAATGCATTTATAAAAAGGCAAAACCAATTTTTATGACACCCACAGATGAATATATTAACTTTGGAATTTATATGTGGGATATATCAAGTTTCAATAAGGTTATAAAAGGTTGAAGCCCAATGTTATGCTATTTTATCTATGCTTAAATTAGCAGAACAAAATAAAGAGTCACGTCCTTATCTTTCTCAACTTCTTATTTACTATTCGTCACTTTTTTATGAGTTTTTGGTTAGTTTTATGCGAGATGAATCTGGGCTTTTTATAGATGTTAAAAACAAAACTAAAAACAGCGACGAAAAAATAAGTATCAAACCTAATAAATCAAACTATAAGCTTTCAGATCAAATACTTGTTTACCTCAGTCTACTATATTTAAATAAAATGTATAATGATGAAATATATAGAAAGTATGCAAAGGACTTAAATATCGAAAGATACCCAACTGAATTAAATAGTATACTTAATTTTATTTCCGATTCTATAGAAGCTGCACTATCACTACCATCAAGGCAGTTATCACAGTTTATAGATATATTATATGAATGTAGTAGATTAGATTCAGAATCAGAAAACATTGAAATGTATAAGGAATTTATTGCTCTTTTAAGTGATGAAATTATAAATAGAATTAAGGCAAGCGGCGAAGTGGAAAAGGGCGAAAATAATTTTGAGCCAGTCTCCTTCTACACTAATTTAAGATGTGCTAATGCACTTTTTGAAGGTTATTTAGTCACAGGTATTGATAAATTCTTAGATGCTTCAAACAAAATAATTAAATATATTTCTTCCTATTATAATAACGACCTTTCTTTATATATACGCGAATATGATAATAAGATAAGCATTTCAATAAGAGACATTGCAGAGATGTTTAAACTATTCAATTATCAATATATAATCAATAAAGATTTTGACTCTCTAAATAGATTAAATAAAACATATTATAACATTATAAAGTCATCAGGTGTTATGCAAAATGATATACTAATTACAGATGAGCTTGAAGAAATATTTGATAATATGAAGGTAAGTACAAAGCCTCCTGTTTTTCTAAAAAGCTTTAGAATTAACTCTAAAAACAGTATTCAAATAAAGGCTTCTAAATATGTTAATACTCAATACTCACTATATAGCTCATACGTCTTTTTAAATTTAGAGAAACCTTATGATTAAAAAATTATTATATGAACCATACTAAAGTTAAGGAGGGGATTGTTTATGACAAATATTAACTGTTCTGCAAATTGCGTACACGAAAAAAACGGTAAATGTACACTTAACCATATCAGCGTTATTGTAAACGCAATTGGTCACGGTACTGATTGTGCCTACTACACACCAAGAAAAGAAACTCCTCCTGAAAAATAAAAAAGCCCACATTGCGTGGGCTTTTATATTACTTTTGAACATATGCTTTATCAAAGTAAACAAATCCAAGTGGTGACTTATGAACGTCCTTTACATAATCCTTCATACATACAACGTTTACATAGTAGTATATTGGAATTATTGGCATATCGTTCATAAGAATGTCTTCTGCTTCGTGTAGTAATTGAATTCTCTTAACTGGGTCAGTCTCTCTCTTTGCAGCATCAATTTTCTTATCATATTCTGGATTCTTATATCCTGCATCATTTTGTCCGCTCTTTGAAGTCCACATATCAAGGAATGTCATTGGATCAGTGTAGTCACCTATCCAACCGTGTCTTGCAATTAGATATTCCTTCTTATTTCTTGTTGATTGGAATACCTTCCATTCTTGGTTAGCAAGTTCAACATCTATTCCTAAGTTTTCCTTCCACATAGCTTGAATTGCTTGTGCTATATTTTGATGTCCAGCACTTGTATTGTACATAACAGTTATCTTTGGGAATCCCTTTCCATCTGGGTAACCAGCTTCAGCAAGTAGTCTCTTTGCTTCTTGAACATCTGCTTCAGCCTTGTAGTAATCCTTATTCTTAAAGTCCTTTCCATCAGCCATTATTATACCACTTGGTACAAATGATGTAGCAGGTTCTTGACCAGCCTTTGTAACTGTCTCAATTAAAGCCTTTCTGTCAATTGCAAGTGTTAATGCCTTTCTTACTCTAACATCCTTTAGAGCCTTTGCAGCTGCTGCATCTATCTTATCTGCATTATCAGTTAAGTTAATTACATAGAAGTATGTTCCAAGATATGGATATTTCTTAGCTACTCCTTGGCTTAATAGTGTTGGAATTTGTTGTGTTGGTGGTGATTCAATAAAATCTAATTCTCCTTGTTGGAAGGATGTTAATGCTGTATTTTGGTCGTCAATCATTCTCATTTCTATTCTATCTAACTTTACATTTGCTGCATCATAATAGTTTGGATTCTTTTCAAGAATTAAAGCTTCTTTTATCTTCCATTCTTTTAGCTTGAATGGACCGTTTCCTATGTATGTTTCTGGATTAGTTGCCCATTTTTCCTTATCCTTTTCAACTACATCCTGTCTTACAGGCATATAAGTTGGGAATGCAGTAAGTGATAAGAAATATGGTGTTGGATACTCAAGAGTTACTTCAAGTGTATAATCATCAAGTGCCTTAACTCCTACATCTTCTGCCTTTCCATTACCAGTATTATAAGCTTCAGCATTCTTTAGATAGTATAATTGATAAGCATATTCTGCTGCTGTCTCTGGAGCAAGAGCTCTCTTCCAAGCATATTCAAAATCCTTAGCAGTAACTGGCTTTCCATCTGACCACTTAACATCTTTTCTTAAATAGAATTTATAAGTCATTCCATCTGCTGAAACATCCCACTTTTCTGCAACACCTGGAACTGGTTGATCTTTTTCATCAAGTCTTGTTAGACCAACAAATGTGTTAACAATTACAGTTGCACCATCTACTGCACTGTTTAATGCTGGGTCAAGTGTCTTAGGTTCTGAACCTAAGTTGTACTTAATTACTTGTTCTGCCTTCTTTTCGCCTTCTTCGCCTGACTTAGCACAGCCTGCAAACAGTGATACTGAAAGCACAGCTGTTAATGCTAATGTCAAAAACTTAGCTGCTTTCTTCCTTAACATCTCAATTCCTCCCCTTTAATATAGTTTAATATAATTTTATTATGTTTCGGCAGCATTTATGCTGCCGAAATTATCAATATAAATGACAAGCAACAAAATGTCCTCCACCCATATCCTTAAACACTGGTTCCTGTTCGCTGCATATTGGTTTTGCATATCTACATCTATTCTTAAACCTACATCCAGGTGGTGGGTCTATTGGTGATGGGATTTCTCCCTCAAGAACTATTCTCTTCTTCTTTGCTGACTCATCTGGGTCTGGTATTGGTATTGCTGAAAGCAATGCCTGTGTATATGGATGAAGCGGTTTTGTGTATAGTTCATTGCTGTCTGCAAGTTCAACTAACTTACCAAGATACATAACCCCAACTCTATTAGATATATGCTTAACCATCGATAAGTCGTGTGCTATAAATAGATATGTTAATCCTAAATCTGCCTGTAAATCCTCAAGCATATTTACAACCTGTGCTTGAATTGAAACATCAAGTGCTGATATTGGCTCATCACATATTATAAATTCTGGTTGAACTGCAAGTGCTCTTGCTATACCAATTCTCTGTCTTTGACCACCTGAGAATTCGTGCGGGTATCTACTTGCGTGTTCGCTGTTTAACCCTACTCTATTTAACAAATATTGTATTCTCTCTTCCCTTTCCTTTGGTCCCATAAGCTTATGAATATCTATTGCCTCTCCAATAATATCACCAACTGTCATTCTTGGGTCAAGAGAAGCATAGGGATCTTGGAATATCATCTGCATCTTTTTTCTATATTCTAACATTTGTTTGTCACTAAGCTTTGCAATATCAACACCATCATAGATTATTTGACCATCTGTTGGTTCATATAGCTTTATTATAGTTCTACCACAAGTAGTCTTTCCACATCCTGATTCACCAACAAGGCCTAATGTTTCTCCCTTATTTATAGAAAAGGAAACATTATCAACTGCCTTTAGGTAATGTGCTGTTCTATTAAACAAACCCTTTTTTATAGGAAAATATTTCTTTAGATTTTTAATCTCTAAAAGAGGCTTATTCATCATAGGTCCCCCCTTCTTATAGGTGCTTCAACCTTTGGTGCATCCTTGTGATTTAACCAGCACGCCGCCTTATGTCCTTCTCCTATTTCAAATAAAGGAGGCCTTTGTGTCATACAAATTCTCATTGCATATTGACATCTTGGTGCAAATGGACAACCTGCAGGTGGTTTAAGAAGATCTGGTGGTTGACCATCTATTGGTTTAAGTCTTTCTTTAACAAGATTCTTTGGGTTTGGTACGCTGTTTAAAAGTCCCCAAGTATATGGATGCTTTGGATTATAGAAAATATCCCTTGTTGAACCTGTCTCTGCAATAAGTCCACCATACATTACATTTATTCTGCTACATAGGTCTGCAACAACTCCAAGGTCGTGGGTTATTAATATAATAGATGTATTTATTTTTTGCTTTAAGTCCTTCATTAATTCCAAAATTTGTGCTTGTATTGTAACATCAAGAGCTGTTGTTGGCTCGTCTGCAATAAGAAGCTTTGGTTCACAGGCAAGTGCCATTGCTATCATAACTCTCTGTCTCATACCACCTGAAAATTCGTGTGGATATTGACTCATTCTGCTCTTTGGGCTTGGTATTCCAACAAGCTCCAACATATGAACAGCTCTATTAAAGGCTTCTTCCTTTGACATCTTTTTATGTTTTATAAGTGGTTCCATTAATTGATCACCAATTGTTAAAACTGGATTGAGAGATGTCATTGGATCTTGGAATATCATTCCTATTTCATTTCCTCTAACCTTCTGCATTTCATTTTCAGGAAGCTTTGCTAAATCCCTTCCCTCAAATAAAATTTCACCTTCAACTATCTTACCATTATCAGCTAAAAGCCTCATAACAGACATCATAGTAATACTCTTACCACTACCTGATTCACCTACTATTCCTATAGCCTCACCTTTATCTAAATGAAAACTAACTCCTCTTACAGCTTGAACTTCTCCTACGTGTGTAAAAAATGAAGTTCTTAAATTTTTAATTTCAAGTAATCTGTCCATTTTGTTACCCCCTAACTACTTACGCATCTTTGGATCCAGAGCGTCTCTTAGACCATCTCCAAGGAAATTAAAGGCAAGTATTGTAAGCGAAATTGCAAGTGCTGGGAATAGTAATTGGTATGGATAAATTTGCAATCCCTCCAATGCCTCTGATGCTAATGTTCCCCAGGACGCCTTTGGAACTGAAACTCCAAGACCTATAAAACTTAAGAAGGATTCTGTAAATATTGCTGATGGAACCGAAAGCGTAAGTGTTACTATTATTGGTCCCATACTATTTGGTATTAAGTGTCTAAGAAGTATTCTTGCATTGCTTGCACCAAGCGTTCTTGCTGCAAGAACGAATTCCTGTTGTTTTAATGAAAGAATTTGTGCTCTAACAATTCTTGCCATCGAAAGCCAATATGCTATTGCAAGAGCTACAAGTATACTTCCAAGTCCTGGTTTAAATATAAGCATAAGTAGAATTACATATATCATCATTGGAATTGAGTAAAGTATATCTACTATTCTCATCATTATAAGGTCAACTTTTCCTCCAAAATAACCTGAAATACCTCCATATAGAACTCCAATAACAAGATTTAGCACGCTTGCTGCATAACCAACTGTTAAGGAGATTCTTGCACCATAAAGCACTCTTACAAATATATCTCTACCAAACATATCTGTTCCAAACCAAAATTTTGCACTTGGAGGTTGGTTTGAGTATTTATAGTTTTGTGTCGCATAATCTATACCTCTAAACATTTTAACAAGAGGTGGTCCTACTATTGCTAAAAGTGTTATGAATAAAACAAAATATAAACCAAACATTGCAAGCTTATTTTGCTTTAATCTTCTCCAAGCATCCTGCCAATATGTCTCACTTGGTCTTACAATTGTATTTAAATCCTTTTCACTCTCAGGAACTCTTTCAAACATATCCTTAGTAATTTCCATATTTATATCCATCTATATCACCCCTTATGCCTCTAATTTAATTCTTGGATCTATAACTGCATATAACAGGTCTACTATTAGATTACATACAACAAGAAGGGTGCTGTAGAAAATTGTTGTACCCATGATTAACATAAAATCTCTGTTACCTATGCTTGTAACAAACTCTCTACCAAGTCCTGGTATAGCAAAAATCTTTTCTATAACGAAGCTACCCGTTAAAACACCCGCTACAAGTGGTCCAAGATAAGTTACTACAGGTATAAGTGCATTTCTTAGGGCGTGTTTATAAATAACAACATTTCTTGATAACCCCTTTGCCTTTGCAGTTCTTATATAGTCTTGTCTTATAACATCAAGTAAGCTTGAACGAGTAAGTCTTGCTATAAAGGATAATGAATAACCACTAAGTGCAAGTGCAGGTAATATCATATATTTAGGTCCTGCAAAGCCTGATGATGGTAATAACCTTAATTTAACTGAAAATACATACATAAGTAATGTTGCTATAACAAAGCTTGGAACTGTAACTCCCAGTGTCGCAATAACCATAACTAATCTATCCTGCCATTTACCTTGGTTTAGTGCCGCAACAACTCCTAAATAAATTCCTAAAATCAATGAAAATATAATTGAAACTGCTCCTAACTTTGCAGAAGCTGGGAATGAATATGCTATCATTTCATTAACTGTTCTACCTTCATACTTTAAAGTAGGACCTAAATCTCCTCTACTTAAGTTCTTTAGATACATAAAGTATTGTTCATATAGAGGCTTATTTAATCCATACTTCGCCTCAAGATTTGCTTTTATTTGTGGTGGCAATGGTTTTTCACTGTCGAATGGTCCACCTGGCAATGCGTGCATTAAAAAGAATGTTGCAGTAAGTACTACAAATAGTGTGATAACGCTCGCAACCAATCTCTTGATGATGTAGTTAATCATTCTTCTCTCCTCCTTAAAATAATGTTCCCCCTCATAGGTTAAACAGATTTTAAATAAATATTAAACTAAAACCTAAAAAAATCAATAAAATTTTTTATGTATTGCGACACTTGAATGTATTTTTTAATTAAATTTCTTTTGTAATTTTATTATACTACACTTTTTTATTATATCCTTCTTTATTTTTATGGGATTATATTCCTTTTTTTCAACAATGACATTTCATAAAACATATTATTGCATATAAATTATTTTTATGCAATTAAAATCTTATTTTAAATATTTTTTAATGTATATTTATACTAATTAATAATATTTTAATTTTTATTAATTTCAATTTTAAATTGTAAAATTTTATTAATATTTTTATTTCTTACAATAATATCGTAACAATATTTCTTAATTTTGTTTATATTCTGATTTTTGATGTTTGATATGTTGTTTCGACATTGTTTGCAACTTATATACCACATTTTTGAAGCTAAATTTATAAACTATATAATAATTCTTCTTAAAATAAAAAAATATATCGGTGTTTTAACGCTTTAGTATTTAATTTTGTTGAAGCGTTAAACTTCGTATCTTAACAACTTAAATGTATTTAAAAATATTGTTACAACACAATGTTTTAACACTTTTGTTGCTACTCTATTGTTCACATAATTCACATAAAAATTTCTATTCTTTTAAATTAATATTATGAATTTATTAATCATTATAACTCTTTAAGTAAAATTTAAAATTATTTTTTAAAGAGTATCCACAACAAAATAAAAGAAGGCACTTTAAAATGCCTTCTTAATTAACTTATTCAACTAAATGACAAGCTACAAAATGTTCATTTCCTATATTCTTCAATTCTGGCGTTTCTTTAAAACATCTATCCTGTGCCATCCAACATCTTTTTGCAAATCTACATCCTGCTGGAGGATTAATTGGGGATGTAATCTCACCCTTTAATATAATTCTTTCTCTCTTATGCTTTATACTTGGTACAGGTATTGCTGAAAGTAGAGCCTTTGTATATGGGTGTACTGGATTTTTGAATAGTTCCTTAGAAGATGCAAGTTCAACAACTTGTCCTAAATACATAACTGCTATATTATCTGATATATGCTTCACAACAGATAAGTCGTGGGTAATAAACATATATGTTAAACCTAATTCTTCTTGCAAATCCTGCATTAGATTTAATATTTGAGCCTGTATTGAAACATCAAGGGCTGAAACTGGTTCATCACAGACAATAAATTTAGGATTTAGAGCAAGAGCTCTTGCAATACCTATTCTCTGTCTTCTACCACCATCTAACTCGTGAGGATAAGTATTGTAAAGTCTTTCTGCAAGTCCAACTGTTTCCATAAGCTCTGAAACTCTTTCATCTAACTCTTTTTTACTCTTAACAAGCTTGTGTATTTTTAGAGGCTCTGCTATTATTTCACTTACTGTCATTCTTGGGTTTAATGAAGCATATGGATCTTGGAAAACTATTTGCATTTCCTTTCTTAAATCTCTTAATTGATTTTTGTTGAACTTTCTTATATCTTTACCCTCAAATATAATTTCACCATCAGTTGCTTCAATCAATCTTAAAACAACTCTACCTGTTGTTGATTTTCCACAACCAGATTCTCCAACAACACCTAATGTTTCTCCTCTATTTATAGAGAAATTAACATTATCAACAGCGTGTAAAAATCCATCTTTTACTTTAAAGTATTTTTTTAGGTTTTTAACCTCTAATAACTTTTCAGCCATCTGCTGCACCTCCTATGCTTCAACAAGTCCTTCATATATCAAGCATCTTACCCTATGACCATTTCCTAAGTCAGTAGTTTTTGGAACTTGAATTTTACAAACATCCTTAGCCTTTGGACATCTTGGATGGAATGGACAACCAGAAGGTAAATTAGTTGGATCTGGCATTAATCCTTTTATTGGATTTAATCGTTCTACCTCTTCTTCTAAGTTTGGTATTGAACCAAATAATCCTAATGTATACGGATGCTTTGGATTTTCAAACAAATCCTCAAGTGAAGCTGATTCTACTATTTCACCTGCATACATTATTGCAACCTTATCACAAACTTCAGCAACAACTCCCAAATCGTGAGTTATAAGTATCATTGCTGTATTAAATTCTTCCTTTAATCTCTTCATTAAATCTAATACTTGAGCTTGAATTGTAACATCAAGTGCAGTTGTTGGCTCATCTGCAATTAAAAGTTGTGGATTACAAGCAAGTGCTATCGCAATTACAACTCTCTGCTTCATTCCACCTGAAAACTGATGTGGATAGTCTGTGTGTCTTTCTCCTGGTATACCAACCATTTCAAGCATCTTCTTAGCCTTTTCAATTGCCTCTTCATTGCTTAATCCTTCGTGTATTTGTATAACTTCTGCAAGCTGCTCTCCAACTGTCATTACTGGATTTAATGAAGTCATTGGATCTTGGAAAATCATTGATATTTTATTTCCTCTTATTTTTCTCATTTCCCCCTCTGGCAGCTTTAACAAATCTTTACCTTCAAAGGTTATTTCGCCACTTAAAATCTTACCTGGTGGATTAGGAACTAATCTCATAATACCAAGTGCAGTTGTTGTTTTCCCTGCCCCTGTTTCTCCAACCAAACCTAATGTTTCACCTTTATTAAGTTCAATATTTATCCCATTAACCGCCTTTACAACGCCATCATCAGTTATATAATGAATAGTTAAATTTTTTATATCAAGAAGTTTTCCCTTCATTCTCTACACTCCCTTCAGTTCCAAATTTTATTGTTTAAGCTTTGGATCTAATGCATCTCTCAAACCATCACCAAGTAAATTTAGTGCCAAGATAGTTATCATTATTACAAGACCAGGGAATGTTGTAACGTGCCAAGCATCTCTTAAGTAAGCTCTTCCTCCTGCAAGCATTGAACCCCATTCTGGTGCTGGAGGCTGTATACCTAATCCTATAAAGCTTAAGCCAGCTGTTGATAAAATAGCTCCAGCAACTCCTAATGTACCTTGAACTATAACTGGTGCTAATGCATTTGGAATTATGTGCCTTACAATTATAATAAAGTCATTTGCACCAATCGCTCTTGCCGCCTCTATAAATTCTTGATCCTTTATTGAAAGTACAGATGCTCTAACTATTCTCGCATAGGAAGGTACAGATGCTATCCCAATTGCAAGCATTAGGTTAAATAGGCTTGAGCCTAACGCTGAAACTATAGCAATTGCAAGTAATATACTTGGAACCGCAAGCAGTATATCCATAAATCTCATTATAAGGTTATCTACTTTGCCTCCATAGTAAGCCGCTATTGCACCAAGTGAACCACCAATTAATATAGAAATACCTACTGCAATAATACCAACCTTTAATGATACTCTGGCACCGTGTATTATTCTTGCAAATATGTCTCTTCCAAATTCATCAGTTCCTAACCAATGCTCAGCACTTGGTCCCTTTAATCTCATTGCAAGATTTTGTTTGATAGCAACCTCTTCATATGGTGCTATTACATCAGCAAATAATGCCAATAACACTAATATAACAATAATACCCAATCCAAACATAGCCATTTTATTTTTTACCATTCTTCTTGCAACTTCTGCCCACATACTTCTCTTTTTTGTTTTCTTAACATCAGCTATTTGTATATTAGCTAAGTTTGCCATATTTGAGCCTCCTTTCACAAGTAGCTTACTTGTATTGTGATTTTATTCTTGGATCAACATAAGCATAAAGTATATCTACAGCAAGATTAACTATACTAAATGTAACAGCTATAAAAACAACAGTAGCTTGAACCATTGGTGTATCCTTTTGCTTTATTGCATCAACAAGTAAACGTCCTATACCTGGCCAAGAAAATACTGTTTCTGTTAAAACCGCACCACCAAGTAGAGCTCCAAACTGTAATCCAACAACAGTTATTATAGGAATTAACGCATTTTTAAGAGCGTGTTTTAAAATAACCTTCTTCTCTTCCACACCCTTTGCCCTTGCTGTTCTTATATAATCTTGTCTTATAACTTCAAGCATAGATGAACGAGTCATTCTTGCAATAACTGCTGCAGTACTTGTTCCAAGTGTTAATGCTGGAAGTATAAAGTGTTTGAAGCTACCATATCCTCCTGATGGTAACCATCCTAATGTAACAGAAAATAATAAAATAAACATTAATCCTTGCCAAAAGTTTGGCATTGAAACACCAAGTAACGCTAAAATCATACTTACACTATCAAATAGGGAATATTGTTTAGTAGCAGAAATTATACCAACAGGAATACCTATTAAAACTGCAAGTAAAACACCTACAGAAGCAAGTTGTAATGTAGCTGGAAATCTTGCAAAAATTTCTGTAAAAACTTCTCTTTTAGTAGAATATGACCTTCCAAAATCACCCATAACTGCATTTTTTATAAATCTACCATACTGAACTAAGAAAGGATCATTTAATCCCATTTGTTCTCTTAAAGCTTTTACTGCAGATTCTGGGGCACTTTCGCCTAATATCATCTGTGCTGGATCCCCAGGTGTCATATACATAATCGAGAAAACAATGAATGTTACCCCTAATATTACAGGAATAAGCATTAACAATCTTCGTGTTATATACTTACGCATTTTTATCCTCCTTTACTCTAAAATTAGAGTTCTGAAACGTTATCATTTCTCAAATATTGAATATTTTTACTTATTGCTTTACAAACTAAAGTGAGACCAGATGGTCCCACTTCATAACTATAGTATTTTAATTAAAAACTAACATTATATAGCCTGTGGTGTCCAGCTGGATGTAGTCTAAAACCTTTTATCGCCTTTTGCATACCAACATTTTGAGTTTGATAGTATAGATTTGCAACTGGTGCATCTTCTACTACTATTTCTTGTATTTGATAATATAAGTTTTCTCTTTCTTTGCTATCACTTGTTACCTTTGCCTTGTCAAGTAACTCATCAACCTTCTTATTTTCATAGAAGGATCTGTTACCAGCACCACCCTTTTGTGAACTATGATATAGTGCATATAGACCATAATCTGCATCACCAGTTACTGTAACCCAACCTAAAATAAACATATCGTGTTCTCCTCTTGCTGTTCTATCTAAGTAGCTACCCCATTCTAAAGTTTCAATCTTAACATCAATTCCTATTTCTTTTAATTGTGCTTGAACTATTTGTGCAATTTGTACTCTAACTGGGTTATCATTTGTCCAAATTGTAGTCTTAAATCCTTTTTCTAAACCTGCTTGCTTTAATAATTCCTTTGCCTTTTCAACATTGTATTCATATGGTTTTATATTTGGATTATGTCCAAATACCTTAGGTCCTATTGGTGCACCAGCCTTTTCAGCAGCACCATTTAAAACAGCTGTAATTATGTCATCCCTATTTATTGCATAGTTAATAGCTTGTCTAACTTCCTTCTTGTTAAAAGGTTCTTTATTAGTATTAAAACCAATGTATGCAACTGATAATGATGGTTCTTCAACTAAAGTTAACTTATCATTATTCTTTACTCTTTCTTTATCTACTGGTTCAATATCATAGGCTATATCAATTTCTCCAGTTTCAAGACCTATCGTTCTTGTTGATCCTTCTGCAACATTTCTAAACGTAATTTTCTTTATCTTTGGAGCACCTTCATAATATTCATTGAAGGCTTCAAGTTCAATCTTATCTCCTGACTGCCAATTTACAAACTTAAATGGACCTGTTCCTACTGGCTTTTGTCCATAATTTTCTCCAGCTTCCTTTACAGCCTTTTCATTTAAGATTGATGCAGCAGTATGTGATAAGTGAGATAGGATTGGTGCAAATGGCTCCTTTAGAGTTATAACTACTTTATAATCTTCTGGAGCTTCAACTTTAGCAATTGCTTCAACAATGTGATTTACTTTGTCTGAAGCTAACATTCTTTCTAAAGTAAACTTAACATCACCAGCCTTTAATTCTTCACCGTTATGGAACTTAACCCCTTTTCTTAAATTAAATACCCAAGTTTTTTCATCCTTTTGTTCCCAAGATTCAGCAAGTCCTGGTACTATTTGCATATCTTCATTTGTGTTAACAAGTGTGTTGTAGATTTGCTTCATTACTCTTGATGATGGCTGGTCATTTGTTGCATGTGGGTCTAATGATTTTGCATCAGCCCCCTGTGCTACAATTATTGAATCTTTTCCCCCTTCTGTTGATTGATTTGATCCTTTGCCACAACCAGTCATAACAAAAACAAAGGATAGCATTAGGGCTAAAACTGCTAAAAATCTTCTGCCTTTTAACATTTTTTCTCCTCCCTTTAATATAGATTTTAAAAATTTTGCTGGTGAATAATACCTTCTGTAATTATGTAATTAACCGAATTTTAAATAATAATTTAAATTTCAGTTAATTCTGTATATTCATATAATAATTAATTCGACATGAAATATCAATACTTTTTTTATGTCAAAAATTAAGTTGGTGAATTATACCTTGCAAAATCTTATTTGTACGAAATAAGTTATTTTTTTGACAAATTGTATCCTATTATCTTATTTTACTTTTTTGTAATATATTAAACTGTTTTGTGATTATTTTCTTTCGTTTGTTCTATTTTTTAACATTTTTTAATAATTTAATGAATAATTTGTGCGTATTTTTTAGTTTTTTTGAAGGATTTTATGCTCATTTTTTCATTATACTGATAATTGATGAATAATTTTATTTATAATAGATTTCATATTTTGTTTTTTTGATAAATTAATCATCTATTTTGAATTGCATATATTGTCGATTTAAAGGATATACAAACTTTAAGCTATAAAAAAGAGCACATAAAAACGTGCTCTCAGATTGTTGATAAATCTATTTGTTAGCTAAAATATTAAAAGCCCCATGAAGGGATTTCGATAGGCTCTTTCATGAGCTTTAGCAATTCTTAGCTTTTCGACTTTGGAAAAGTCCGTAATTCGGCACAGGACGTGCCGAGCCGAGCGGCCATCAGGACGATGGCATCGCGA
>NZ_JAIHAO010000041.1:0-16882 GCF_020054765.1 Caloramator sp.
GTTGAGTTATATATAAATACAAGAAATGTATTGATAGACTATAGAAATAATATCTCAGCAATGAAAGAAATAATATCTAGCAATGATTTAGCATTTAAAGATTCAATAGATAAGTTAGATGAAATTTTTAAAACCATATTGAATTCAAAGACACAAGGTGAAACCATAAATAACTTTGTACAAAAAGCATCAGAATATGAACCTTTACTATCAAAGTATAAAAAGTTGAAGAATTTTATTGATAATGGAAACTTAAAAGAATATAAGAAAATGAAGTATTTCTTAACTAATGTATGGATAATTGAATTAGACCGTAATGATGAAAATATAGAAACTAAAGAAAAAATATTTGCTCAAATAATGAATGATTTAAAGAGTGAATCATTTGTAGATTCATGGCCTAATGTTAGAGATAATTTTTATAAACTCTACGACCCATATGTAAAAGAATATATAAAAACGCATGAAACTCTGTATAAAGTTTACAATGAGAAAATTGAAGAAATGAGAAAAAATAAGAGTTTCTTAAACCTAAAAAGTGAAATAGCAAAAGGATATATATTAAGTGTATTGACTGATAAACTATGTTCTCATAGTATTTCTAAATTTGAAGTTCCATGTCCTAATTGTAGAACCTTTATTAGGGATATGAAAACAAGTATTGATGCAGTAGATGTTTATTATGAAAAAGCCATGAACAAGTTATATGAATATCTTAATAAACAAATTGAGGAAGAAAGAAAAGAGAGTGAGGTTGAAGATCCACAACCTGTAATTAAGCATATTAGTACAAGCAGTTTTCCTAAAAATGTGCTTCTTAGAAACCCAAAATCTGTAAAAGGTTATGTAAAAAGAATTGAGAAACAATTAATGGAAGAGATTAGTGCTGGGAACAGCATAATGATTGAATAGGGGGTGGGTTCATTGAATACAGAACAGAAGAAGGCTATCAAATCAACTATTCTAGAGTGCCGGGATATATTAGAAAAAGATATAGAACAGGTTTTAATAAATTATGGTATTTATATAAACAAAGACTGGATTAATTTAAGGGATTTACCAAACTTAACTGAGGAGCAAGAGAATAATAGAAAGAATATAGAAAAGGCAATTGAAAAACTTGAAAAAGGCGGATTTAAGAAAGATAAAGCAGTTATGGAATATATAAAGGAGGTATCATATACCTATCTTAATCGCTTAGCAGCACTTAGGGTTATGGAGGTCAGAGGCCTTATTGATGAGATTTTAATACCTAGGGGTGAATATGGTAATAGATCATTTATTAGTTCAAGATTCTATGAGGTTGCAAGAGAATTTTGCAAATATGAAATAGATGCTGGATTAGGGTACCTCTTAAATATAATGTTTGATGAAATCAGTGAGGAGATAAAGATTTTGTTTAATACGGAGGATGAATATTCTTTCGTAACTCCATCGAGTACAAGTTTATTAAAAGTAATAGAACTTTTATGTTCAAATATTGATGAGGAATCCTGGAAACAAGATGAAATTATAGGTTGGATTTATCAATATTTTAATGATAAAGAAAAAGACGATGTATTTGACAGACTTTACAATAAAAAACAAAAAATTAAAGTAGAAGATATTCCTGCTGCAACGCAATTATTTACACCAGATTGGATAGTTGATTGGATAGTTGATAATTCATTAGGTTCATTATGGGATGAAATTAAACAAGGTAAACGAGAAAATAAAAAGGTAGAAGAAATTAAACTATTAGATCCTTGTTGTGGAAGTGGTCACTTTTTAGTAAAGGCTTTTGATTTGTTTTATGAGATGTATGTAGAAGAAGGCATATATACTAAAGAAGAGATACCTTATAAAATACTTGAAAATAATATATACGGAATAGATATAGATTTAAGAGCAGTTCAGTTGACTGGTTTGATTTTATTTATAAAGGTTAAGTCGTCCTTAAAAGAAAATGGTTATGATACGAATACAAAGGGCAAACTTTCAGTTAATTTAGTATGTGCTGATTCTATTCTTTTAAATGGAAACAGATTAGCAGATTTGAAAGAAAAACATAGAAATAATAAGACCATTCTAAAAATGATAGAAATTATTTATGAAGAATTTGAAGATGTAAGGCTTAAAGGGAGCCTTATTCAACCGGAAAAGAAATTATTTCCATTATTTGAAGAATTTAAAAATAGAACCGTTAAGAAAGAATTAAGTAAGGCGAAGAGAACCAAGAAGAAACAAACTAAAGGACAAGAAAATTTATTTGAAGAACACATACTTTCTTTTTCAGAATATAAGTCTCAAAGAGATTTTACGAAAGAAGAAAAGGAACTAATGATTAGTTTAGATGCCATTTATAGTGAGGCAATTAAAGCAAATGATATATCGAGGCAGTTGTTCGCAAGTGAAGCAAAAAAATCAGTTAAATTAGTGCATATATTTATGAAACAATATGATGTGGTTGTAACAAATCCTCCCTATTTATTCAAAAAAAACATGACAGAAAAACTTAAAAGATATGTAGAAGAAAATTATAAAGAGTGGAGTGCAGATTTGTATTCAGTATTCATAGGAAGGTGTTGTGAGTTTTTAGATACTAATGGCAAATTAGGAATGATAACACAACAATCATTTATGTTTATAACATCATATGAAAAAGTTAGGAATTTTATTTTAGATAATTATTATATTGAGAAATTAGTTCATCTAGGAACAAGAGCATTTGATGAGATTTCAGGAGAAAAAGTTAATACAGTCATGTTTGTAATAGAAAAATCTTATGCTGAAAACAAAAAGTCACACTTTATTAGATTGTTTGATAAAAAGACATCTAAAGATAAGATGAATACTTTGTTAAATGACAATGAACGAAAAAAACATGAGTATATAATTTCTCAAAAGAAGTTTTCTTTAATACAAGGGGAACCTTTTGTTTATTGGTTAAGTGATGAAATATATGACATTTTTGAGAAAAACAAAGAAATTAGCCACAAATATAAAGTCAAGTCAGGAATGAGGATTGGAGCAAATGATAAATTTTTAAGATTTTTTTGGGAGGTTGATCAAGACAAATTAGGAGATAGTTGGAAAACATATAATAAAGGTGGGTTATTCTCACGATTTTTTGGCCCGTTTGAATATGTAATTGACTGGAGTGATGATGCTTTAGAATTTTATGAAGCAAATAAATCTCATAGAAATAAAGAATTATATTTTAAAGAAGGGGTTACATATACTCTACTTTCATCAACTGGATTTAGTGTAAGAATCATTCCCCCGAATACAGTTTTTGATGCAAACGGACCATCAATATTTTGTAGTGAGGAGGATAAATATTATTTATGTGGTTTTCTATTATCAAGCATGGTTTCGTACTTACTAAAAATATTGAATTCAACTCTTGCTTTTACTCCGACTGATGTAAATAAATTACCTTATGTTTACCCTACTGAAGTTGTTAAAAATCAAGTTATTAGGTTAGCGAAAGTGGGGTATAAACTATCTAAGTTTAAACACCAGCATTTAGAATGTAGCATAAATTTTGAGAGATTGTTAGAAATTAGCATTAATAATTCTGCAGAAGTAAAATCGTTAGAAGATTTATTAATGATAAAAAAAGATATAATTAAACTTATGGATGACATTGAAAACAGAATAATTATAGATATAGACAAATATGTTTTTGATTTATATGAGTTAAGTGACAAAGAGAGGGAGAAAATTTGTTACCAAGAAAATAAGCAAATATATGATAAATATGAGCATTATAATAAATTACAGATTGATTACACGAGGTTTGAGTCTAATAATGATATAATGCAGGAATTATTAAACCTACTGAAACGTAAGGAATCAGGAAAACAAAGTAATATTAATAATGCTGGTGATCTGAATTTTATTGAAGATATAAAAGATATTATATCTTATGTTTTGGGATGTTTATTTGGACGATATACAACTGACAACATTGATATAGTGTCAGATGGAATACTTGTAGTCAATAATTCGGTTTTTGCAGAGGATTTAATCACTCAAATATACGAGTCTATAGAAAAACTCTTTTCAAGTTTTGATTCTGAACAGACAATTGACTTTATTGAAAAAAACTTAGGGAAAACAGTTGAGGCTTATATAATAAATGATTTTTATGAAGATCACATAAAGAGATATCAAAAACGTCCAATATATTGGCATATTTGTAGCCCTAAGAAAACATTTAATTGCTTTGTATATTTTCATAAATTAGATAATGATACTTTGTACAAGGTTAAGAGCATCTATCTTAAACAAATGATAGATAGATATGAAGAAGACCTAAAGTATTATACTAATCAGTTAATTGAAGCAAGGACTAAAGGTGATAAGAGTAAAGAAAAAGATTTCAAAAATAAATGTAGCGACTTAGAAGCAAAGTTAGAAGATTTGTATATTTTAGATAAAAAAATAATGGAGATATTGCCATACAAACCTGATATAGATAAAGGAGTATTATACAATATAATACCTTTAGAACCTATACTTGCAAGCCCTGTATCAACTAGTAAAGAAAGAGAAAACTACTATAAAGAGGTAGTAAAACAATGAAGACACCATTTTATAAATTAATTCAAGCAGATATAAACGAAAAATTTAAGAACTCAAATATTGTCATATGGTATGATTATAAAAAAGAATTCTTACAAGAATTTAAGTTATATGATGAGCAAGGAGTCAATAAGATTGCCTATAAAGGCAGTTTTATTGAACTCCGCTATAAAGTATTATCAGCCGATAGTGAACTAACGAAAAAATGGCTTATATATTCTAATGTAGAGAACAGACAGGGATTTCTAACCGAATTTGAATTTTTTGGAGATATATATTTTGGATCAGTTAAAGATATTTTAGAAAGATATTACAGGATAGATTTTGGTCAATTTGACATATCAACATTAGAAGAACGCCTAAATATACTTAAAAGATTATGGGATATAATACCTGAAAGTGTTATTAGAAGTTTAAACCAAGAAAAGTTAGATGATATTGTCTTAACTAACGGTTTTGGATATGTTGATATTAGTAAGGAGTATACAATACTTAAATATATTTGTGAGACTGATAAATATGAATCAATTCTTGAAGAGGCAAAGATTAAAGATAAATTTTTTGAGTTTCTTTCTTTGGAATATGGAATTAATGTGTCTGATTTTAATTCTAAAGATAAAATTGCTAAATACATAGCAGAAAGTTTATTTCAAAGCGAGTTAATACAGAAAAGTAGAAATAAAGATATAAGACCTTTTGGAATTGAACTAAATACAAATAAAATAATGAATTGTGTCCAACTTCTTGAAACATGGGCTAATCATGATATCTATAGAGAAAAATTTATTGAATACTCTAAAAGGGTATCAGAAAAATATATGGTTAATGTACTTAATGAAATGGAATTGGACGAGTTATTTGCTATTGAATATTTATATGGTATAGAGGAAATTTTATATAAAAAATTAGAGATTCAGATATTTAAAGATGTTCATGATTCTTATTTAATAAAAGAGAGTCTATTGGAGTATTTAAGTGGCCAATATGTAAAGGAAGAGAAAAAAAATTATCAATATAGTGATATCGAAAATGGTATAGATATAGAATCACTAAAAACACAATTAAAAGATTTAAGTGTATTTGTAGATATTAGAAGAAGATATTATTTTTCAAAATCAAGGATATTTAATAAATGGAATATCCTTAATAATATTTTTCAGTTAATAAACATGCTTTATAAGTTTGAAGAAGAGTTTAAGACAATAAATAGTAACATAGATAATATAATTTCCCTTTATGAAACTAATAATTGGTGGAAGATAGACTTATTGTATAGAAAAGTTCAAGAAGATTACACTTTGATTGATGATTTTATTTCACGACTTCTAAATTTTGTGAACAAGAAGTATTATTATCAATATCTAAAACCTTTAAATGAAGAGATATCTAATATTATTGAGAACAGACACAACTATGAGTTTAAAACAGATATACAACTAGACTTTTGGTCCAAATATGTATCGAATTCCGATAAGAAAACAGCAGTAATCATAGTCGATGCAATGAGATATGAAATGGGTAAAGAGATATTCTCAATGCTTAATGAAGTAGAGCATAAAACAATTGTACCGCTTATTGCATCAATACCAACAGTTACAGAATTTGGGATGGCTAGTTTATTACCTAATGGCAATACAAAACTTATCATCAATGAAGAAAATGACACGATTAAAATAACGGATGGAAACTTTAATTATCCATTAAATAATAAATCTGAACGCATAAGGTTTTTCTTAGAAATATCTGGTGGCAACGGAGTAGTTAAAAACTTAAATGAAATTGTAGATATTCCAATGAATAGTTTAAAGAATGAATTTGAAAATAAGGATAGAATATTAGTCTTTTCGAATGAAATTGATGAGGCTGGTCACATTGAAGATAGCAGTATCCAAATTTTTCCTGGATTGCTCAATAAGATAAAAAGTGCAATAAAAAAGTTAGTGCAGATTGATATCGAAAAGATAGTTGTTGTTGCTGACCATGGCTTTATATTAACTTCTGGATTAGAAGAATGGATGAAAGTCGATATTCCAAAAGATATGGACAATATTGTGAAAAAACGAAGATATACTATTTCAAGAAATAGAGTAGAAGGAAATTATATAACTAAAAGTGCTTACTCTGTAAACTATAATGGAGATATTTATTTTAATTTTCCAAGAGGAATAAATGTATTTCCAGTTAGTGGGGGAATTAAATTTCACCATGGAGGAATATCGCTTCAAGAATTGTTAGTACCTGTAATAGTTATAGAGAAAAATGAAGAAAAAGTTATAGAGGTATATAATCCTGAAGTTATAGAACAAATTAGTTTAGTGGATATTGGATTAGATATAGATTTTACGCAAAATAAGGTAAAAGATATTCCTATATCAGTTAAAGAACAAATAAAAGACTATATAGATAATAGTAATTTAAATAAAAAAGAGAAAAAGGTTTTGGAATTATTCTTAAAAGCATCTTCTTATACAGATTCTGAGATACAAGAAATATGTAAAGAGGACGGTATTAAGTTTGTATCTCAATCAGTAATGGCATTTATGCAGGAGTTCATATCCAAACTTAATAAAGAAGGATATGATTGGATAGGGTTCAAAGTTGTCGGTATGTCAACATATGAGTACTATCTGAAATAGAGGGAGGTTATTAGATGGATATAAACATAGGGCAACAAATTTTAAGGGCCTTACACAATGGTAGTGTCCCAGCATATGAAAGTGCAAAATATATTATGTGCGGTCATGAAGAAGAAAGGGATGCAATATTAGAAGATTTGAACTATATAAAATTCAAGCCGAATGGGAATGCACATTCGGGATTCAAAATGATATATGGACCATATGGAAGTGGTAAGTCTTTCTTATGTGAAGTTTTAAAAGAGGAGGCATTAAAGTACAATTTTGTTGTTTCAGAGATAGTAATATCCAAAAATACTCAATTACATAATTTCGAAACTATATATAATAAATTAATGGTTGGAATGCGTACAAATGAATTTAGAGAATTCTCTGCTTTTAGAATAATAATTGAAAGTTGGATCGAAAGAGAAAAATCTGAGATTATAAGAAAATATAATTTAAATCCAGATGACAATGAAGAGGATGAAGAAAAACTAATAGCAAGGCTTAAAGATAAGGTAGCGTTAGAACTTGCAAAAGCGAACACAACTAATGTTTCGATTGTTAATGCAATTGTTTCATTTTGCAAAGGACTTTTGAGCGGTGATAATAATTTAGCACAAAAATCACTTGCTTGGTTTGCTGGTGATACAAATATACCTGCTGATATTAAAAAGAGTATAGGAGTTAAAGGAATAGTAGATAAGGGAAATGTATTTGAATTTCTTAAAACATTACTTTATATAATAGAAAAATCAGGGTATGCTGGTTTATTTGTAATAATAGATGAAGTTGAGACTGTAAGAAAAGAAAGGAAAGACATAAGGTATCAGGCTTATGAAAATTTAAGATTGCTTATTGATATGGTTAGTAAAGATAACCTACCCGGTTGCTACCTTCTATTTACCGGTACAGATGAATTAATAGAAGATGAAGAAAAGGGCATAAAAGAACATGACGCTTTATATACAAGAATAGAACCAATTAAATTAGGTGATATCCGAATACTAGAACAACCTCTTATTAAATTAACAAGATTTAATACAAGTCAATTAATTGAAATTTCTAAGAAGGTTAGGTATATTCATGGAGTTGTTTATGAATGGAACCCTGAGGATAAAATATCAGATGAGTTTATCCAAGAATATGTCCAAAGATTTACCAATGCATTTGGAAGAGAAGTAAGTATATTGCCCAGGACTTTTTTGCGAAATTTTGTATTTATTTTAGAGGCAGCAAAAAAAGAACCTATGAGTAAAATAAAAGCACTTTTAAATATTAGTGAAGAGCAGGTAGAAGAAGTTAATAAGCAGATAGAATTATATGGTAGGGAAGTCGCTATGGAGATGGAGTTATAATGGAATCTAGTTATTTTTTATTAGATGAAAAAATTCAAAATGGAATCAAAGATATTCTAAAGTGGGGGAGTTTAACACCTATACAAGAAGAGACTATTCCATGCATTCTTAATGGAGATAACTGTATCTTAATAGCACAAACTGCTGGAGGAAAAACAGAAGCAGCATTTTTGCCTATTATATCTGAAATCTACCAAGAAAAATTAAAGCCAATTTCTGTAATTTATATATCTCCTATTAGGGCACTCCTTAATAATCAAGAATTTAGATTAAAAAGACTTGGTAAAATCGCAAACATCGATGCATTTAAATGGCATGGAGAAGTTGATTATAGTGATAAGAGAAAATTTAAAATAGAACCTAAGCATATAATAGCAACGACTCCGGAATCACTAGAGGTTATACTCATGTCAGATTCCTATGCTTCAGAAGAATTATTTTCAAATATAAGATTTATAGTAATAGATGAGGTACATTATTTCGCAGAAAACTATAGAGGGGCTCAACTGTTAAGTATTATTGAAAGGATACAAACTTACTCTAAGTATGATATTCAGCGGATAGGCTTATCTGCGACCGTAGGTAATCCAGATGAGATTTTAGATTGGATTTCTGGGTCTAGCAAAAGAAAGAAATCTGTTATTAAACCAGAAAGTAAAGGGAAAAAATCTAAAATATTAATTAGATACTTCGATGAATTCAGTGAAGATACGGTTAGTTGTCTCCTACCTGAGTTAAGAGGCAAAAAGGCATTATTTTTTTGTAATAGTAGAACCAATAGTGAAATGATGTCTAGAATATTAAAGAATTTGAATATAAATGCAAAGGTTCATCATTCTTCAGTTAGTAAGAACTTAAGAGAAATATCAGAGGATAAACTAAAAAATACTCCGGGGGAAATGTGTTTATGTTGCACCTCTACTATGGAATTAGGTATAGATGTAGGTGAACTAGATGTAGTTATGCAATTAAACAGCCCTTCAACAGTGGCATCATTTAGACAAAGAATGGGGAGAACAGGCAGAAGGGAAGGAACCATATCACATTATGAGTTTTGTGTGGATGAAGAATTTTATTTAATAAATGCTATTGCTATTGTTGAATTAGCAAGAGAAAAATGGGTGGAGTCTGCTTTAATTCCATCAGCGGCATATACTGTATTATTTCAGCAAATATTTTCTATGATACAACAAAAATTTGGTTTAAGGCATTCATACCTAAAAGAGATAGTAGAAAAATCAAATTCATTCAGAAATATAAATGAGGAGAAATTATTAAACTTTATTCAATACCTTATAGAAAAGGAGTATTTAGAATTTAGCAATGGGGAATATTTACTAGGCAAAGAAATTGAAAAAGAATACGGTTATAATTTTTTAATGAACTTTATATCTATATTTGAAACTATACCTGAATTTTCAATAATATATAAAAATAAAGAGATAGGAACTTTACAATCTTGGTTTGTTTATTCACTGCTAAAGGAAAACAAGACATCTAATTTTATATTGGCAGGAAATACATGGCGAATAGATAAGATAGACTATGATAAATACAGAATATATGTACAAATATCTAAAGACGGTGGACTTGCAGTATGGCTTGGCAGCGGAATGGTAGTATCTTATGAAATAGCCAAACAAATGCTAAAAGTGCTTAATAGTAGCAGTGATTATCCATACATCGATATGAAATCTAAATCGGTATTGAAGAGTGTGCGATTAGAGCATTCCGCACTCTCTATTGATTTAGATGAAATTCTTATAGATGTGGTCAAGGATGGATTTGATATATATACATATGCAGGGCACAAGGTGAATTTTACTCTTGGATTAATAATTCAACATGAGTTTGGGCTTGAGTTTAGTGTTTCTTATAATAAACTTAAGGTTAGAAAAGCGGAAAAAAATATTAGTGAAAAACATATTTTAGATTTATTCAATAGATTTAAAACAGATACAGATAGATTAGAAGAAATTATTGAGAAGGCACTAATATCTTCCAATTTCGAAGGCCATTCTAAATTTTATAAGCACTTACCTAAATTTGCACAAATTGAAGTTCTAAAATATGAATTAGTAGATATAAAAAACACAGAAAAAGTTTTAAAAGAATCCAAAATAAATATTGAGAATATATATGATAGGTTATAAATTATAAAATTTTTATGAATAAAGGGGGAGGTTTAATGCCTATATTTAAAAATTTGAAAGAATTAGAGAATTATTTAAAGAAAAACCCTCAAATTGTACTTGAGCAGAATATAGGTAAAATAATTGAATATGAATGCCCTGTATGCAAATCGAAACAAAAGATAGAAATCACTTCCGCAAATAAAGGAAAGTGTAAAAATTGTAGCCGAGAGATTGAGATTACCTTGGTAATAGAATAAACATTGTTCCAGTAATTATTTGTTTATTGCAGTATAAGTAAAAATCAAAGTCAAAGGCAATTTGCCCTTGGCTTTTTATTTTTGTTACAGATGTAAAAATGCAACTGCTATCAAAGATGAAAATAATTATTATTTTGTAATATGCAATCTGAGAAGAGATACGGAAAAATTTTTTCAACATAATATAAATTATGCTGCCGAAGGTCCTGACTTTTGTTACTAAAAGCGGTAACATCAATATATAAATTCAACATAATTTACAGGAATTTAGAAATATGATCGGCAACATAATTTATGGAGGTGAAATTTTGTTAGAAGAATTTAGAGAGTACTTAACATTGCAAGCAAAAAGTAAAAACACTACCAATAGTTACTATTTGCATATTAAAGGTTACTATCAATGGTATTTGGAGTCCTTCGGCAGAGAATGTTCGGTGCTATACCGGGAAAACATCTTAGATTATATCAGTTATCTTCGTAACATAAAGAAAGATAATGGGAGAACAATAAATTGTAAGATCAGTGCATTAATAAAGTATAATAAATTTTTGGTTGCGAATGGAATACAACAGGACCAAGTAGTTTCAAAAAATGATAATATTAAGATCCAGCAGAAATACGCTAATCCTTCCGATGTTACTAAGCAAGAAGTTGATGCTTTTAGACAGCAACTATTACAAGATGGACATCGAGATATTTATTGCTTGGCGACATTGTTAGCGTATGCAGGTTTGCGAATTAGTGAAGCACTTAATATTCAATTAACAGATTTTAATTTAACAGTTGGTGAGTTAAAAGTAAGGGGTAAGGGTGATAAAGACAGGGTTGTTTATTTAAATTATAAGATCATTAATAGTATAAGAGAGTACCTGAGAGTGAGAGAAAGTGAAAGTCCGTATTTATTTGCAAATAGTGATGGTAAAGTGATTCATAGGTCAACAGTTAACAAGGTTTTCAATAAGTATAGCGACAAGATCACGCCTCATTCATTGCGACATTATTTCTGCACAATTGCTTTAGAAAGTGGGTTGTCAGTACATGAAGTTGCTTATTTAGCAGGTCATAGTAATGTTCACACAACGCTTATATATTTGAATCCGAGCAGAGAAGCAATTAGATATAAAATGAGTCAACTATAGGTTCATATATCATTATTAATATTTAAGGCTATGGGATATCAACCATAGCCTCTGTCGTTGAAAGGTAACATTATTAAAATCATGTAAACTTTGGTGGGAATTGAGTCGATATATATAATGAAAACAAATGCAATGGAAGTTATTGTATATGTAATGTATAATTATCTATAGATGATATTGAGATTTTAATATACAACCAAATACAAGGTGATAAGGAGGATGTTTATGAAGAAGCATATATTAGAGAAGAAAGCGTTCGTCTATGATTTACCAAGGACAGACCCGGATATGACCGGTTATGAATTCGAAGATGAGAAGGGATACTGGGTAAACAAGAATAGTAAGAAGCCTTCAATAGAAGAACCCCAATTTGCAGCACCACGCACAAAGAAGGCTGATATTGAAACGGGGGAAGATAAAAAAGGTGAGTAATATAGAAATATTGATAATTTCAGATACTATGGATTTTACAACTGATTATATTTGTTTAGAATTACAGCGAAGGAACGCTAATTACCTTCGTGTTAACAGGGATAAATTTAGAGATTATAAGGTCGTATTTGATATTGGAAGACTTACTTTATATATAACAATAAACAATAAGGAATATATTATTGACAATAGAAATTTAAAATCCATATTCTATAGGGCTCCAATATATCTTCATGATACATATAAACCAAATCTTTCAGTTGAAAAACAACTATATCGTTCCCAGTGGACTGCATTTTTAAGGAATCTCGTTCTATTTGAAAATGCAAAGTGGTTAAATAACCCTGTTGATACATTCCGTGCAGAAAATAAAATGCTGCAGTTAAAATATGCTGAGAAAAATGGAATGAAATATCCGCATACATTATTACTGAATTCTGTGGAGAACATTAGGTTTGATAGTGAGAAAGAATATATTATAAAATCATTAGATACGGTATTACTAAGACAAGGTAATAAGGAAGCATTTGTTTACTCAACTGTAATAACAGGCAAAGAACTAATGGAATCAGAATTTGCAGTGGCTCCAGTAATAATTCAAGAATATCTTTATCCAAAGGTTGATTTAAGAGTGACTGTTGTTGGGGGAAAAGTATTCGCTGTAAAAATTCTTAAAGAAGGAAACGGTATAGCAGGAGACTGGAGAAAAGAAAAAGAGAATGTGGATTTTATTGAAATTGACCTTCCAGAAGATATAAATAATAAATGTATAGAAGTTGTAAAAAAATTAGGATTAGCATTTGGAGGAGTGGACCTAATCCTGCATAATGGGATTTATTATTTTATTGAAGTTAATCCTACAGGGGAATGGGCTTGGTTAGTAAATAAAACAGGATTAAGAATAGATAAGGCTATTTGTGATTATTTACAAGGAATCGAATAATAAAGGTGATATAAAATATGGCATTTTTACAAAATATTTTTAATAATATAATATTCCCGTTCCCTAAACTATTAAAAGCATCTAGAACAATTAATGAAAAAATTGATAGACTGAACAAATCAACGCAGGAAGATCCTTATACTTATGAATATGCTAGTAATAATCTAAACATAGAGGATAAAGTTTTATTAGATACATTAAATGATACCGTTGAAAAGAAAAAAACGCTTGAAGATAAAGCGAAATCAACCCTAATTGCTATTACTATTTCTACTACACTTATTGCTAACATTTTAAAATTTATTCAGGATATAAATGGAAACTCGGTTTTTGTGATGATTCTCTTATTAACAATAGGATTTTTAAGCCTTTTGTATATGGTAGTAGCAGGTCTGCTTTCTCTATATTGCATAAGTGAAGTGAATTCCGTTGCAGTTATGTATCCAGAAGATTACCTATTACCTGAAGAGGAAAAGAAAACACAAATAGCAGATAATATTGAATATAACTTTTTAAATAATCTAAAAAGAAATAACTTAATGGCTACTAGTTACAAGTGCATTATTGTATCATTATTGTTTTTGATTGTATTTTTCGTTATATCTTCAGTAACCATAGGGTTTGGGTTTAACAGCCAGGACGATGTTCCAGTATTTAAAAATGAATTAGAGGTTATTAACAATAGAATTTCTGCTTTAGAGGATGAAGTTTCTACTGATAAGCAATGTATAATAAGCATCCAAAAGGATATTGTGGACATAATTGAAAGTGGTAATATTACAAGAGAGAATTTAATCAATATCAGAAAAACTTTGAGCAGAATTAATGAGATTATAAAAGATGAACCTCATATGATTTCAGAAGAAATAATTAATTTGTTACTAGATTTAGAAAAACTCCTAGAAACACAATCAATACCATAAAGAGGTGCTTGCCCCCTTAAAATAGTTTAAAATATTTTTATTATCATAGGCTTAATATAATCGGGAGTGTCATTTATGAAAAAAATAATGTTTGATACAAATGTTTTCGATAAACTACCTGAGTTCATAGAGTTGATACGTGATTCAGCAACACAGTATGAATACTATATTACTACAATTCAAATAGATGAATTGTGTGATATACCCGATCACAAGATAGATATAAGAAAAAGAAATTTTTTAATGCTGGCTGATTTAAGGGCACGTCTAGTACCATTATCAGTTTTTATTTTAGGATGTGCTCGTCTTGGCTATGCTAGACTTGGAGAAGGCGAGGTTTTTAATAAAATACTTAATAGTAATAGAAGCAACATTGAAGATGCTGCAATTGCAGATACTGCTGTCTACGAAGGATGCACTTTAATAACAAATGATGATGATCTTTATGAGAGGATGAAGAAAAATGGTTATGATGTAATGAAGTTTGATGATTTTATTAAAACTTTAAATAAAACAACCCCGTGATAATTGTAATAAATTTATTGATAAAATAAATTCTATATTGTTTATTCACATTCGAGTTTGTTCAAACTTATAAAGTTTGTTTGGAGGTTTACACAACCGTCATAGGTTATTGACCTTTGGTGGTTTTTTATGTGTAAAAATGAAGATTAGAACTAAGTTGTGGAGAAAATTGTATATTTATAATATAATATCTGTTATAAATAAGCCTAGCCCTAAAAAACAAATCAGACACGGATTTGATGTTAAAGAAGATAAACGGGTAAAGCGATGGATTATAACAAATACAAGGAAGTGATAATATGATTTTTAGAAATATGGCAATTATCGTGCTTAGTTTATTAATTCTTTTATCTGGCTGTTCGTCTAATAACGCAACAGACATTGAAAATTCTGAAAAAGAAGAAGTTGCGAATATACATACTGATGAAAGCATAGAGCAGCAAAATGAAACAATCGATGATTTGGTCACAGATGGAACCTTGATAGATGGTGGCATTTTAAAAAATACGGAAGAAGATTCAAATGATTCTCCAATAGTAGAGGATTTTATTGGAAATGATAAAAAGGAAGCAACAGAAGAGAAAAATAAGGATGGCAATGAGAAAGACAATATTATAGAACTTATTCCTATGGCACAGTTGCCTAACCTTACGCTTGAACCTCAACCGTCTATTCCTAAGGATGAACTTGGTGGTGGGAACTCCCTGCTTATCCCTATGTATCATGATACCTTTAGGTATCAGATTAGGGAGTTTAGGCATGCATATCTGGTTATGGATATCGGTAATACAGGAAGCGAAACGCTTGTGATTACCGATGAAAACCTCCACTTCAGCATTCTTGATTTGGAGGGTAATCAGAGTGCAGGTTCCAAGGTGCATGGGGCTCCTATCCATATCGCTCCTGGGGAGATTAAGAGGGTTGTGGTAACTGCCGAAAACCCAGACGCAGGGTTGGTAGTAGTGAAAATAGGAGGGGAACATTATACCCTTTCTAGCCCTCTGTTCCGTGCTCTTCCCAACGAAGCAAAGGACATCGATGATACTACTCCATACAACAAGGCTACAGAAGAAGGAGAGTATAACGGTGTTCCATATGTCGTTGCGAGACAGGCAATGGAAGTCATCGGCAACGGCAAGGCGAAGGTTATGGGTAGTGGTCTGATGGTGGTAGAGAACAAGAAAGTCGGACCTATCGAGTGTGGAGATGAGGGGTTTATCGCCCTTGTAAGGGTGAAGATTGCCAATACCTCTAACGAGGTTATGAACATCGATAAACTTACCCTCACGCATAGTGATGGAAGAACCGAGGTTCATAAGGAAGATTTGGCAGACCTTGGTGATAAGGCTTTGCCTTTCACCATTAACCCTCACTCCATTGTAGAAGGATGGGTTCCTCTCAAGGTTGGAAAAACCCATCGTTACTATGGAATTAACATCCATAGCAACCATGGACTCTTCATCCTTGGGGACATCCAAGGCTATCCGATTTTCTAGGCCATTAACACTGAGCCGTATTATGTCCATTTACACACGAGTTTGTTTACAATTACAAAGTTTGCTTATCGCAATTGCCAACCGTCAGGGGGAAAATTCCCTTTGGCGGTTTTTTTGTTGTGTAAAAAAGAATATAAGAATGTATAAATTATTAAATCCGCAGCAGTTTTAATCCCTCGTAAGCCTGTATAATTCGTATGTGTAGGTGGTTTCGATATTTCCTCCCGTAGGTTATACCCTGCGTATAAATACTCATTTTATGAGTAAACCTTCCATGAGCAAACTTTGTCATTCTTCACTGCTCACGAGCAAACTCGCTTGTCATTTTCTCATTTTTTATATATTTTTATATATTTTTTAAGGTAATAAAACCCACGAGCAAACTTTGTCACTCGAAGGGAATAAACGGCGAGAAGCCTTGCAACAACTACATTTCATCACGAGCAAACTTTGTAACTACGTGAGCAAACTTATTTGTAACTACACA
>NZ_JAIHAO010000042.1:0-16707 GCF_020054765.1 Caloramator sp.
AGAATTTAGCATTGAGAGAATGGAAATGTCCAAAGTGTGGTGCAGTTCATGATAGAGATATAAATGCAAGCAAGAATTTGCTAAAATTAGCCATGTAAATGGTATATTTGGGGAAGGAACAGCCCTTTGAGCGTGGGATAACTTGCTCCGATGGGAGTATTGACCACGAAGCCACCACTTCTATAAGTGGGGGTAGTTCACAGGCTTTAGTATAATATACTTTGTAATAAAAGCCCCATAAAGGAATGGTTAATAAATCCTTTGATGGGGCTTTTTTAGATTTTAGCGAACAATTAATTTTGTCAACAGTCTGAATAACTTAGATTTTGTTAAAATTTAGAATACTGCTTTAAATATAGATTACTTTTGTAAACTGCGTTTAAACTTAAAATAGAATATAAACGCAACTAATTGACATATTGCTGAAAACATAATTATTGATAATGTGGATACTTCATATAAATAACCCATTATAACGCTTCCAATTAGCATTGATATACCATATATTGTATAAAAAATACCATAGGCTCTTCCACGTATATCCTTAGTTGTTATATCGGCAATGGCAGCCTTTAGTATAGTTTCGTGAATGCTCATTACAATACCCCAAAGCATAACAGATACTATCGCAAAGTACATATTTTTAGAAAAACCTAAAATCACAAGGGCTACTGAAAGGATAGGCACAAACATAAGTGCTTTAAAGCCTTTTTTATCGTAGTATTTTCCGATGATAAGAGCAAACAATCCATCAAGTGCCATTGCAACGGCATAAAGTGTAGGTATTACCCCCTCTAATATTATCTTTTTATTTAAGAAATGATAAGAAAGTATAGGGAAATTAACAAAACCAACTATACTAAAGAATATGAATAGGGAGTAGTTTATAAATTTTTCAGTATATAAAGCCTTATTGTTTTTAATGTCAATCTTCTTTTCAGTTTTTATATCTTCCTCAAGTTCCTTTGGATTAGGAACTCTAATTCTTGCAAATATTACAAAGGCAATAGTTAAAAGTGCAGGGATTAGCATAAATTTAAATCCTGCTTTATATGTTCCTGTAAGTGTTAAGGCAAAAGTAAATACAAGAGGGCCAATTAGTGCTCCAAGCTGGTCAACTGCCTCTAATATACCAAATCCAAAACCAGTTCCTACGTGCTTTGTTGCGTGGGATAGCATTGAACTTTTCCCAGGGCTTCTAATTGCTTTACCAAGTCTTTCACATAGTACAAATATTGCGGCAACCTTCCAAGTATTAGAAAAACCTAAAAGTGGAACTGATAGTAAAAGGGTATAGCCAAGAATAGTAATAGGCCAATCCATTCCTGTCTTGTCAACAAAGTATCCTGAAATCAATCTAAAGGTATAACCTAAAAATTCACCAAGTCCTGTAATAAATCCTATAATAGTTGCGGTGGCACCCAATGATGCAAGATATGTACCATATACGCTTCTTGCACCTTCATAGGTAACATCACCTAAGGCACTTATAATACCAAATAGAATAATAAATTCTACAGCTATTTTTTTCTTGTCCTTCAATTTTATCTCCCCCCTTTAATATGATAGAAATATTATAATATTTTATACTTATTAGTACAATAGTTTATGGAAATAATATATGTTATCTAAGAAATTTTTAACACTAAATTAACTTTACAGGCAACATATTTATACATTATTATATAATTAAATAATATTAAGAGGTGATAATATGAGAATAGCAGTTATATCTGACATTCACAGCAACATATATGCTCTTGAGAAGGTTTTAGAGGATATAGAAAGAAGAGATGTTGATTTGACAGTATGTTTAGGAGATCTTGTAGGTTATGGGACTCATCCAAACGAAGTAATTGAACTTATCAGAAAGAAAAATATATTAACTATTATGGGTAACTACGATGATGCAGTTGGATTTGAGAGAATGGTTTGTGGATGTGATTATCCAAACCCTAAGGATGCTGAAAACGCAGGAATATCACTTGGTTGGACAGTAGAAAACACAACTGAGGAAAATAAGAGATTTTTAAGAGCACTTCCAAAGGAGGCTGTTTTAACTTTTGGTGAAAGAACATTTATATTTGTTCATGGAAGTCCAAGAAAGATAAATGAATATCTAAAGGAAAATTCAAAGGAAGCAGAAGAGGTTATGGGAGAAATAAGCCACGATATTTTAGTTTGTGGACATACACATGTGCCATATTTTAAAAGATACTACAACAAAATGTTGATAAATTCAGGTAGTGTAGGCAAACCTAAAAATGGAAGACCAGATGCAAATTATATAATTATAGATGCAGATGATGAGCTTAAGGTTGAAATAATGTATGTACCATACGACTATGAAAGGGCTGCACAGGATATGGAGGAGGTAGGAATGCCAGAGAGCTTCATAAATAATATAAGAACTGGAAGGGCATAAATGCCCTTTTTTACTTATGTCTTGCATATATTTGTTTAGAGAATTATAATATTATTAACTACAGAATAAGGGGTGTTAAAGGTGACACAGGAGGAAATGATTGTTAAAATATTTAAGGCATTAGGACATCCAATAAGATATAAAATAGTAAAGTTTTTGATAGATGGGCCAGAATGTGTATGTAAGCTTAATGAAAATATAGAGTTTAGCCAATCAAATCTTTCACAACATTTAAGAATATTAAAGGATGCTGGTGTGGTTAAGGGAGAGAAGGTTGGGCTTAATATTCACTATAGTTTAGCATCTGAAGAAATAAAGGAGTTATTTGAAGTTGCTGAAAAGGTTGTTGAATCAAAATTAAAGCATTTAAGATAAGTTAACAAAAGGTTCCTGTAACCTTTTGTTAACTTATTACAAATATTTCTGACAAATCTCACCTTGACATAACTTAATAAAATATATATAATGTAATAGTCAGCACATGGAGAGATGGCTGAGCTGGTCGAAGGCGCGCGACTGGAAATCGCGTATACGGATAAAACCCGTATCGGGGGTTCGAATCCCCCTCTCTCCGCCATGACCGTGCTAGACGGGGAGGTAGCGGTGCCCTGTAACCTGCAATCCGCTATAGCAGGGTTGAATTCCTTACCTAGGTGTAAGTATGTAGGGACTGACCTGGGTAAGTGGTGTTGAAGATTGGGTCCTGCGCAACGGAAATTCATGAACCCCGCCAGGTCCGGAAGGAAGCAACGGTAAGTGAACACTTTCGTGTGCCGCGGGTAAGCCTGATTGGAGCTTACTGCCCAGGTAACGCTTGTAGGCTTACATCGAAGTAAGGTGCACGGTCTTAAAAATAGCCTTAAGGGCTTTTTTTTATACTTTTTTAAATTACTATAATTGGTTATAATTATTTAAGGGGTGATATTATGTACAAAGCCCTTTATAGAGAGTTTAGACCACAAAACTTCAGCCAAGTTGTAGGGCAGGAACATATAGTAAGAACACTTAAAAATCAAATATTGCAAAATAAAATTCCTCACGCATATCTATTCTGCGGAACTCGTGGAACAGGAAAAACGTCAACGGCAAAAATATTATCGAAGGCTGTAAACTGTCTAAATTTAGTTGATGCAGAACCTTGTAATGAATGCGAGATGTGTAGGGAAATAAATGCAGGAACATTAATAGATGTTTTTGAGATAGACGCTGCATCAAACAACAGAGTTGAAAATGTAAGGGAACTTATTGAGGATGTAAAATATCCACCTCATAGAGCAAGATATAAGGTATATATAATAGATGAGGTACATATGCTTTCCCAAAGTGCCTTCAATGCACTTTTGAAGACTTTAGAAGAGCCACCTAAGCACGTTATTTTTATACTTGCAACAACGGACCCTCAAAAGGTACCCCCTACTATACTTTCAAGATGTCAAAGGTTTGACTTTAAGAGAATCACAACAAAGGATATGGTTTCAAGATTAAGAAGTGTCGTTCAGCAAGTAGGAGCACTTTGTGATGACGACACGCTTGAACTTATATCTCGTGTTTCAGATGGAGCAATGCGTGATGCACTTTCTATTTTAGATCAGGCAATTGCAATGTCTGATGGTAAAGTTGAATACCAAAGAGTTTCTGAAATGCTTGGGCTTACATCCAATGAACATATTTTTAATCTTGTTGATTTTATGATAGATAGAAATATAGAGGGTGCAATAAGGACAATTGACGAGGTTATATTAAGTGGTAAGGATGTAGTTCAGTTTATTAAAGATATGACAAGGCATTTTAGAAACCTGCTTCTTGCAAAGGTTAGTAAAAATCCTGAAGAAATACTTGATTTGAGTAAGGAAACTATAAACAGATTGGTTGAGCAGTCGAGGAAGCTAAGAAGTGAGGAAATAATGAGGGCAGTTAACCTATTTGTTGAGGCAGAAAACTCGACAAAGATTACAAATCAATGGAGAATACTTCTTGAGATGACTGTAATTAGATATTGTAAAAGAGAGTATGATATTTCCGTTGAAACTATTATGTCAAGGCTAAATACATTAGAGGAAAAGATAAGGGAAGGAAGCTTTATCGTACAAAGTAGAGAGCCAAAGATACAAACACAAAAATCAAAGCCTAATGTAGCTAAAAGGATAGAAGAGCAACCAATCAAAAAGGAAATGGCTTTATCAGAACTTCCTGTACTTGATGTATCTATAAATGAAGTTAGAGCAAGCTGGCACGATGTATTAAACTTACTTAAGGCAAATAAAAAGATGATAATATATGCATATCTTGAGCCTGGGGATGTTGTAGAAACAAAGGGCAATAAGATAGTTGTAGGATTTGATAAAAAGTATTCCTTTAGTAAAGATAACCTTGAAAAGGCAGAAAATAAAAAGGTAGTTGAAGAATATTTCTCAAAGGTTTTAAAGAAGGATGTTAAATTTGAATTTAGAATATTAGGAGACCCTATGGAGGATGAAATAGATAGGGTAAAGAGTGTTTTAGGTGAGGATTTAGTTGAAATAGTAGAGTAGTTTGTGATTGAATTTACAGAAACTAACTGGTACAATAAGAAGGTAAAATGAATATAATAAAATGATAGTGAATTAAGGGAGGTTTTTATATGTTTAAAGGTGGAATGCCCCCAATGGGTGGAAATATGAACAATCTACTAAAGCAGGCACAAAAACTTCAAAAGCAAATAGAAGAAATGAGAGCAAAGCTTGAACAAGAAACTGTTGAAGCAACTGTTGGTGGTGGAAAGGTTAAGGCAGTTGCAAATGGAAAGAAGGAAATAGTAGATATTGTTATTGATAGAGAAGTAGTTGATCCAGATGATGTTGAAATGCTTCAAGATCTTGTTTTAGCAGCAGTAAATGAAGCTTTAAAGAAGGCAGAAGAAATGATGGCAAATGAAATGGGTAAACTTACAGGTGGACTAAATATGCCTGGTCTTTTCTAAGGAGTGAGTTGATTGTTTTATCCTATAAAGGTTGCAAAATTAATTGAAGAACTTTCAAAGCTTCCGGGTGTTGGAACAAAGACAGCCCAGAGGCTTGCTTTTTATATTATAAATATGGATAAAAGAGATGTGGAATCTCTTGCTGATGCTATAATTGAAGCAAAGGAAACGATTAAATATTGTTCTGTTTGTGGTAATTTAACTGATACAGATCCTTGTGTAATTTGTTCAAATACTGCAAGGGATAGGAGTACGATTTGTGTTGTTCAGGAGCCTAAGGATGTTATTGCAATGGAGAGAACAAAGGAATACAAAGGTTTATATCACGTTCTTCACGGTGCAATTTCTCCAATGCTTGGTATTGGACCCGATGATATTAAAATAAAAGAGCTTTTATCAAGAATGAATGAAGAGGTAAAAGAGGTTATTATTGCAACAAACCCAAATGTTGAGGGAGAGGCTACAGCAATGTATATAGCAAGGCTTATAAAACCTCTTGGTATAAAGGTTTCAAGAATAGCCCACGGAATTCCAGTAGGCGGGGACATAGAATATGCAGATGAGGTAACGCTTCTAAAAGCCCTTGAAGGCAGAAGAGAAATATAAGTGCCACCAGAAATTGTGTATTCCTCAAAAAATTCCTTCAATTCCAATTAAACTCCTTCAAAAGAAAATAAAGTCGTTCAAAAAGGAAGAGTAAATTTAAGGCTCTTCCTTTTAGTATAATTTTAGGATTTCAGGAAAATAGGAGAATAGGGTGTTAGGGTATTGAGTTTTTTAGGGTTTAAGTTATATAGGATTATAGTTGATAAAGAGGATTGATTTAGAATTAGAAATGAGGGAAATAAAGGATTAATAAAATAGGGATTTGATAGAGAAAAAATAAGATTAAATATCAGAAAAAGATATACCCCCTATTTTACTAAAATCTTATTCCCCTATAAATCCTATAACCCTAAAAAACTAATCCCCTACCCCCTAAATTTTGAACAACTTTATTTTCCTTTTCGATATATTTATTTGGAAAATAAAGGATAAAAATTGGAAATTTTTTTAAAAATTTTGAAGGAGTTTTTTGCTGGTATTATATGGGAGGCAGATTTTTCAAGGGTTTTAAAGGGGTGGTTTTGAAGGAGTTTTTTTGACGATAACAAGTGAAATGTGACATTATCCAAAATTTACAATCATTTCGCTTGGGTGTATTTTTAATAAAAAATAAGGGGGAGTATTTTGGATTATCTAATAAGGCCAATAAGACTTGAAGATGCTGAGGATGTAAATGAAATAAGGAGAATGGATGGGGTTAGGGAAACGATATAAAAAGTGCTTATGTTTAAAAACTAATAATTAGTGGTTTCAAAATGGGAGGGGAAAAATGAAAAATTATATAAAAACATTAATCTATGCAGCATTATCATTTGGATTTTTTATGAGTATATTTTTCTCGCTTATGTTTTTGTCACCATTGAAAGGTATTATTCAAGGAGTATTGGCAGGAATTTCATTTGGGATACTTATTGGCATTTTTATGTTTTTCCAAAGCAAAAAATTTAAAAAGATTGGATTAGAGATAACAAATGGCAAAGAAATAATTTATGATGGACCTGCAAATCATTTTATCAAAAATGAAGCAGCTGGAGGATGGCTATTTTTAACTAAAGATGAACTGTGATATTTCAATCACATAAGTTTAATTTTAATCCGCATAAATTAATAATTCCATAAAAAGAAATAAAGGAATTAAAAATAATATCAGTTTCTATAATTAAAAAAGGATTAAAGGTTATAACTATAGATGGTGGAGAAGAAGTTTTTGTTGTTAATAATGTGAATGAGTGGATTAAGTTGATTAAGTAAATAAAAAACTGAATAGATATATATATTAAAAATTAGGTTTAGTATAAATAAAGAGAAAGGATTTTTTAACCTTTCTCTTTTTCTCTTTGTTTAATGTTGTTTGATATGGATTTTAAATTAATTATTATAAAGTTTGAACTATTATACTTGAGACTGCAACTGAAAACCAAACAATTAGGCCTAATAAGAGAGGTTTTATACCTGTTTGAAGTATTTTTTTAAAGTCTGTTGAAAGCCCAATTGCAGAAAGTGCCATAACAATCATAAATTTACCTATTGTGTTTATATATGAAATTATATCTTTTGGAAATAATCCAATTGTATTTAAAATAGAAGCTACTAAAAACCAAATTATAAACCAAGGAAATATTTTCTTAAAGCTATAATTTACCCCCAGATTTTGTTTTGATTCTTTTTTCTTTTGTATTGAAGTTATGATTGCAAAGATTAAGGAAATAGGGATAATCATTGTTGTTCTTGTTAGTTTAACAATTGTAGCATAGGCACCTGCAGCGTTGCTGTATATGTATCCTGCTGCTACAACAGATGATGTATCGTTTATTGCAGTTCCTGCCCAAAGTCCAAACGACTTATCATCAAATCCGAGAATATGACCAAGTGGAGGGAAAATAAGTACGGCTATTATATTAAATAAAAATATTGTAGATATTGAGTATGCAACTTCCATTTCATCAGCTTCAATTATTGGAGATATTGCAGCAATTGCAGAACCTCCACATATTGCAGTTCCAACGCCTATAAGTGATTTTAATTTATATGGTATATTAAGAAGCTTTCCAAAGACAAATGCAGTAATAAAGGCTACTGAAAGAGTAATGAAAGTAACAGATAATGATTCAATACCTGTTTCATAAATTTGTTTTATGTTTAAACTTGCACCAAGAACAATGATTGCCCATTGAAGAATTTTTTTAGAAGTAAATTTTATTCCTTCTTGAGAATCTTTTGGTTTTCCTATTGTATTATTTATAAGTATACCTAAAACTATCCCAAACACAGGCCCACCTATTACAGGGAATATTTTACCAAGTTTATAGGCTATAATAGATAAAATTAGAGATAGAAGAATTCCTTGATAATTTTTTCTAATCCATTCCATAATGTCATCTCCTTTTGCAAAAGTTTTAACAAATATAATATTAATGCCACATATCTGTATAAACAATAAATGATTTATTATAAAACTATAACAATATGTTATAATAATTATGTATTTTTATGCTAAATGTTTGGGGATGGTAGGTTTGATGGATGCAAAGTTGGTTTCGTTTATTGCCCTTGCAAAATTTAAAAATTATACAAATGCAGCTGAATATCTTAATTTATCTCAACCTGCTGTATCTAATCATATTAAGTTACTTGAGGAATATTATGGTACTAAACTTTTTAAGAAAGTAGGAAGAAATATAGAATTAACTGAAGAAGGTAAAATATTATTTAAATATGCACAGGATATAGACGTGTTATATAGAAAAGCATTGGATGAGATTAAAAATAAATCGGGAATACATAGAACATATAAAGTAGGGGCAAGTATGACAATTGGGGGTTATGTATTGCCCAAGATATTAGCAGAATATCAAAAGCAAAATCCCAATATTAGAATTTTACTTGAGGTGTATAATACAGAAGATATAGAAGATAAGTTGTTAAAGAGGAAATTAGATTTTGCTGTTGTTGAGGGGCCTTTTGATAAACAAAAATTTTGTTATAGCAAATTTAAAGATGATGAGCTGGTATTAGCTGTTTCTCCAGAACATTATTTTGCAAATAAAAAAGAGGTAGATATAAAAGATATTATAAAGGGCAATTTAATATTAAGAGAAAAGGGTTCTGGTACAAGAAAGATATTTGAACAAATTGTTTTAGGAGCAGGGTATGATATTAAAGATATAAATATCTATATGGAGATAGGTAATATCAATGCAATAATATCATTGGTTGAGGCTAACTTAGGTTATACAATAATATCGCGAGAGGCTATAAAAAAAGAGCTTAAGATTGGAACTTTAAAAGAGGTTCCAATTAAAGATATACGTATATATAGGGAGTTTAACTTTATATATTTAGATGAGGCTAAGGATAGTTTTATATATGATTTTATGGATTTTTGTATAAAAAATGTATAAGGAAGGCATAAAACCTTCCTTTACTCATCTTGTAGTAATGTTTTTATTATATTTACTGCTGTATCTTCATCTCCCATTTTAAACCATATATAGTATTTACACATTTTACATTGAGGTTGATTTTTGCCCTTGCAGGTGTTTTAAATTAATTCTATTGCCTCAAAGCATTTAGGTTTATCATTCATAAATATTACCCCCATAAACCTATATTTACATTAATGTTATCGTATTATTTTGCATAAACTATATCTTCTCTTCAGGATTTGTAATAATAAATTTGTGGGGCAATATTGTGTTTTGCAAAGGTATCTTAGGGCTTTAAAGTTATTTCATATAAATAGGCTTTATTGGCACTAACTTTTAAATTTACAATACCATCTTTACATATATAAGCATTTTTTTCATTAAATACTTCATTTATACTACTCTTATCAGTTATTCCAATGAGTCTTCCGTTTATAGGAATCTCTTTATCTGCATTTTCCATTGATACAACAGTTATAAATGCCTTTTCGTTATTAAATCTTGCAAAGGCAATAATTGAACCTTCTGCATAAAGAATTTTAAACCCGCCGTTTTTTAAGACATCTTCTTTGGTTCTAAGGTGAGCTAATTTTTTATATAGGTTGTAGTGATTTTTATTCCACTTGTCTTCTTCCCAAGGCATACAGTATCTACAGCCTTCACCATAACGCAGATCTCCTTCAATTCCAACCTCATCACCATAATAGATAGATGGAACTCCAGGGAAAGTAAATAACATAACAACAGCACAACGGTATGTTTCAAAATCTATATGTGGCATTATATGAAGTCTATGTACATCGTGGCTGTCTAATAGGTTAAACTGATTCATCTTAACTTGATATGGAAGTTGTGCAAGATGCTGACTAAGTTGCTTTGCAAGTTTTACAGCGTCTTTGTGCTTGCTTTTTAAAGGTATATGGGTTCTTGTTAGATAAACATCTATATCACCAATAAAATCTCTAACAGGTCTTTGGAATCCATAATAATTCATAGCAGCATCCCATTTATCTCCCTGCAGATACTTTGAAGTATCTGCCCAATGTTCTGCCAATAGATACATATTTGATTTTGCTGCCTTTAAATGTTGTCTTAGTTCAATCCAAACTTCATTAGATACATCTATTTCATCTTTTCTTGCCATATTGTTTGCAACATCAAGTCTCCAACCATCTATATTGTATGGAGGTTTTAACCAAGTTTGAAGAACAGAATGAGGCTTTCTATATATAATGTCTCTTAATTTCTGAGAACGGTAGTCTAAACTTGGGAGAGTGTCTACCCCCATCCACCTAAAATAGTCTCCATTTTCATCAAAATAATAGTATTCTCTTTCTTCAGCGTTTTTATCATTATATGCACCAGTTGATTTATCAAAAAATCCTTCTTTATTAAACCATCTATGCCCTGAACCAGTATGATTTACAGATATATCAAGTATAATTTTCATATCGTTTTTATGAAGTTCATCAACTAATTCCTTTAGTGCCTCATTTCCACCAAAGTGCGGGTCGACTTGAAAATAATCTATACAGTCGTATTTATGGTGAGAAGGTGCCCAAAATATTGGATTAATGTAAACTGCATTGACACCCAACTCCTTTAAATAAGGAATTTTTTGTTTTATTCCTTCTAAATCGCCACCATAAAAATCTAAACAGTGTCCTTCGCTATATTCTACAGGTTTTTTGCCCCAAGGTTGTTTTGAAGTAGGATGCCCATCTAAAAAATATTCTTCATCTTGTACATCATTATCTGGATTTCCGTTATAAAAACGGTCAGGGAATATTTGATAAAAAACACAATCTCTTACCCATTCAAGGTTTTCATAATCTGCAATTATCTTAAAATCATAGTGTTCGTTTGGGTCGTAGTTTGTAACCTCAAGCTGATTATAATAATACACATCATCATCAGTTGCAATCATAAAACGATAATTAATTGTTTTTTCACTTATTTTTAAATCTGTGCTGTAGTAGGCAAATATATCATCTTCGTTTTCTCTTTTCATTTCTATCATATGATGTTCTCCATTTGGGAGGTATCTTAAAAATATAGCTTTAATAGGTGCATCTTTGAAAACCCTAAGTTTAACTTTAATTGTTTCGCCTAATCTTGGATTAGGATTGCTTAAAAAATTCTTTGAGCCATCAGAATAGATGCCTTGTTTCCAATCCATCTTTTTCTCTCCTTTTTATTATACTTAAACGTTTAAGAAAATTATAGCATAAAATCATATTATATATAAAGTAAAAGTATAACAACACAATACTAAATTCTATATTATTGTTCGTATAATGAACAATAAAAAAGTATATTACAAAATGATGGCGTATAGGGAATAATAAGATATGGAGTAGTAAGTTTTTAAGGCTGTAGATGTTTTTAGTACAATATTATGCTTATACTACATAAAAATAATTTTATACCTTAGTTTTTTGTATAAACTCTCCTTAACTTGTCAATAATGTAGATGTAAAATACGGAGGAGGGGTTAAAATGGATGGACATGTTTCAACCATCGATTTATTAGAAAAAGCAATAAGGGTTATAAGTTCTCCAAAGGTTCAAGAAAATAAGGAATTGTTGGAGGTAAAAAGTGAAATAGAAAGGGTTATTTCAGAAATAAAAAGTGCACAGGAAACCTTTATGTATTCAACTGACCCAGATATGATAGATTATGCAATATATAAAGAAAAGGCCGAATTTGCAAGATTAAGTTATCTATTCAAAGTGGCAAAAAGAATTAATAATATAGTTAACTATTAAGGCATATAAATATAACAAACAAACTTCATAGGAGGAGTTATATGCCTTTACAAGTTGATGTTAATGTAATCGTATATGTATTAATTATATTTCTATTATTTTTATTTGTTATGGCATTGAAGGAAAAATCATTAATAGTTATTAAATTTATTTTAAAAACAGCAATAGGTGGCATTATAATTTTTGCAGCAAATATAATAGGACAAAAATTTAACATAACAATTCCTCTTAATATATTTACAGCTTTTTGTGCTGGAGTGCTTGGAATACCTGGTATAGGTCTTATAGTTCTTTTAGAATGGGCTATCTTTTAATTAAAGGACAAGGTTGACTTGTTCTTTTATTTTGCCATCAAAACGTTAATAAATTAACAAATTTTTAGATAAGTCGAATTTTTTAGGTAAGTTTATTGACAGGATTTTTTTAGTCTGTTACAATTTTAATTGACAGGCTGTTGTATTGAAAACCCTTGTATTATAAGGCATTTATGTGCTGTTATAGTACAAGGAGTACAAATTATGCTATAACAGGCTTGTTCAGAATTTTCTGTTATATAAAAGAGTGTGAAGGGAGGATAATTTAATGTCAAAGCTAGTTGAAATTCGTTGGCATGGTCGTGGTGGCCAAGGGGCAAAGACAGCTTCACTATTACTTGCAGAAGTAGCTTTTAATACTGGAAAGTATATTCAAGGTTTCCCAGAATACGGCCCAGAAAGAATGGGTGCACCAATAACTGCATACAACAGAATAAGTGATGAGCCAATATCAATACATAGTAACATTTATGAACCAGATTATGTAGTTGTTGTTGATGAAACACTAATTAAGTCTGTACCAGTTACAGCAGGACTTAAGAAGGATGGTGCAGTGATTGTTAATACTGCAAAGTCACCAGAAGAAATTAAGAAGGAATTAAACTACGATGGTAGAGTATACACAATAGATGCAAGAAAGATTTCAGAAGAAACTCTTGGAGCATATTTCCCAAATACTCCAATGCTTGCTGCTGTTGTTAAGATAACAGGAGTAATTCCAGTTGAAACTTTCTTAAATGACATTGAAGCTTCATTTAAGCATAAGTTTGCTAATAAACCTCACGTTGTTCCAAAGAATATGGAAGCTGTTAAGAGAGCACTTGAGGAGGTGAAGGGAAATGAATAAAGAAAGAAAGGTTAACATAACAAATGAAACAACTTGGAGAGAAACTACACCAGGTGGAGTAATTTTAGATGCAGGTAATGCAGAAGATTTCAAGACTGGTGACTGGAGAGCAATGAGACCAGTTTGGTATGAAGATAAATGTAAGCACTGTCTACTTTGCTGGGTTGTTTGTCCAGACAACTCAATAAAGGTTGAAAATGGTAAGCTTGTAGGATTCGATTTTGACCACTGTAAGGGATGCGGAGTTTGTACAAAACAATGTAAGTTCGGTGCCCTTGACTTTGTACCAGAAGAATAATGAGGGGAGGAATTAGGCAATGGCAAAGAGAGTATCATTAAGTGGTAATGAAGCAGTTGCATTTGGTATGAAACAAATTAATCCAGATGTTGTTGCTGCTTTCCCTATAACACCATCTACAGAAGTTCCACAATATTTCTCACAATTTGTGGCAAATGGTGAGGTTACAACTGAGTTTGTACCAGTTGAATCAGAACATAGTGCAATGTCAGCATGTATAGGTGCTGCGGCTGCAGGTGGTAGAGTTATTACAGCTACTGCATCAGCAGGTCTTGCACTTATGTGGGAAGTATTATATGTTGCAGCATCAATGAGAACACCAATGGTTCTTGCAGTCACAAATAGAGCACTTTCAGGACCAATTAACATACATAACGACCACTCAGACTCAATGGGTGCAAGAGATTCAGGTTGGATACAACTTTATGGTGAAAATGCTCAAGAAGCATACGACAATCTAATGCAAGCAGTAAGAATAGGAGAACATCCTGATGTACAACTTCCAGTTATGGTTTGTTATGACGGATTTATAACAAGCCACGCTGTTGAAAATCTTGAAATGCTTGATGATGCAGATGTTAAGGCATTTGTTGGAGAAGAAAGAAAGGCTCCATTTGCATTAATAGGTCAAGATCCTGTATCAATGGGACCACTTGATTTACCAAATCACTATTTTGAACATAAGAGACAACAAGCAGAAGCAATGAAGAATGCTAAGAAGGTAATTCTTGAAGTTGCTGCTGAATATGAAAAATTAACAGGAAGAAAGTATGGTTTCTTTGAAGAATACAAGATGGAAGATGCAGAAGCTGCTTTAGTTCTAATTAACTCATCAGCAGGTACTGCAAAGACAGTTGTAGATGCTCTAAGAGCTCAAGGTAAGAAGGTTGGTTTAATAAAGGTTAGAGTATTTAGACCATTCCCAGCTGAAGAAATAGCTGAAGCTCTAAAGAATGTTAAGGCTGTTGCAATAATGGATAAGGTTGACGGTTTCAATGCAGCAGGCGGCCCATTATTCAATGAAGTAGTAAGTGCTATGTACGGAAGAGCAGATGGAAAGATAGTACAAAACTACATCTATGGTCTTGGTGGAAGAGACGTTACAACATATAACTTTGAAGAAGTTTTCAGCAACCTATTTAATGCTATTGAAACTGGCAAGTATGAAGTTTATAACTACATTGGTGTAAGAGAATAGGAGGTGCCATCATGCCAAATTTAAAGGAACTTTCAGCAAAGAAGGTTAGATTAACTGGTGGACATAGAATGTGTGCAGGTTGCGGTGCCCCAATGGTAGTAAATTGGATACTTAAGGCACTTAAGGATGATGAAAAGGCAGTAATTGCAAATGCTACAGGATGTCTTGAAGTTTCAACTTGTCTATATCCATATACAGCTTGGAAGGATTCTTGGATACACACAGCTTTTGAAAATGCAGCTGCAACAGGAAGTGGTGCAGAAGCTTGCTATAGAGCATTCCAAAGAAAGGGTAAAGTTAACGATACATATAAGTTCATAGCATTCGGTGGAGATGGTGGAACTTATGATATCGGTCTTCAATCACTATCAGGTGCTATGGAAAGAGGACATGACTTATTATATGTATGCTATGACAATGGTGCATACATGAACACAGGTATTCAAAGATCATCAGCTACTCCATTTGGTGCAGATACAACAACTTCACCAGCTGGGAAGGTAGTTCCAGGTAAGCAACAATTTAGAAAAGACTTAACTGAAATAATGGTAGGACATCATATACCATATGTTGCTCAAACTGTTCCAGTAATTCCAGGAACTAAATATATGTTTGACCTATACAACAAAGCAGAAAAGGCATTCAGCATAAAGGGTGCTAAGTTTATGAACGTATTAACTCCATGTCCAAGAGGATGGAGATGTGATACAGCAACTGAACTTGATGTTGTTAAGGCTGCTGTTGAAACTTGCTTCTGGCCACTATATGAAGTTGAAAATGGAGTTTATAAGCTAAACTACAAGCCAGCAGAAAAGAAGCCAATAACTGAATGGTTAAAACTTCAAGGAAGATTTAAGCACCTATTAAAGCCAGAAAATGAACACATAGTTGCTAAGATTCAAGAAGAAGTAGATAGAAGATGGGAAAGACTTCTTGAACTTTGTGGCGAAAAATAATAATAAATAAAAACACCTAAAGGATAAAAACCTTTGGGTGTTTTTGTATTTCGGGAGACCCATATTATTTATATCTTAAAGCAGAAAAAGATAAAAAGAAATAAAAACAAGCATATAGCTTAAAATAAGTTTAAGATAGATTTATAATTAGTATTTCAAGTTATGGAATATCCTTTTGAGTGAGTAAGTGAATATATAATATTTACCAGGAAATTACTACTTAGTAAAGCAGGGGTATGAATTAAAGAAATAAAAATATGCTAATAATTAGGGTATTACCCCTTATATATAGTCGAGATTTTTTAGACGATAGACAGTTTTAATGTAGATTTTATTTAGTTTGTTTTATAGACTCGTTTTATATTATAAATGAATAATAAATATATAATTAGTTCCAGAGTGATAATCAAATTGTATAAGCAAATATTTTTAACTTAATGAACAACAGAAGTAGCTTACTTTTATAAGTGTAGGTAGTTTATTTTATTATGTAACATAAGAAAAATAGTTAAAAAACATAATGTTTTATTCAAATTATTTTAGACTTTTTGTATTTGATTGTGAATTATATTTGATAGGTAAAAAATAATATGTTTAATATGAATAATATAAAATCTTAGTGTTAATAATAAAAAATGTAGAGTCAACTAATCCTGGTATATCGATATAAGCAAATTAGAGAAAAAAGATGAAATTTATATCAATGTTTTACTTAATTTCATCTAATCAAAAAATAATATTACAATAAACTTTAATTGTGTGTTATTATGTAAAAGTCGTCGCGAGGGCGGCGAAATAAAAAACAAAAAAGTAGTTGACATAATAAAAAAGACGTGATAAGATAAATAAGCGTCAACGGTCCTTGAAAACTGAACAGCGAGAGCGAACGTACCAAATAAGAAGCTAGGTT